>SLNX01000131.1 GCA_007132825.1 Bacteroidales bacterium
CGGTCATATTCGTTGATTCGGTAAGTAAATCCGATGCTTACCTGACGGCTGGTACGCCAGCGTTCCATGTCCATCGTAAAGTTATCGCCATAATTATGCATGCTGAATCGCATGGTATCGAAGATATCCCTGAAGTTCAGGGTAATGGTTCCGTTGTTGTTCAACACGTTTTTTCTGACGGCAGCACTCACTGAATACATGGCATCCATTTCACCTTGCAGCATGATGATCGGGGATCTATAAAAGCCGGATAACTGGACATTCCATCCATTCCCAAGGCTCATGTTGCTCATGGCCCTGGCTGACCACGAGTAGCTGTCGTTCTCCTGATCCATCTGGGCGCCTCCCCCTTCAATGATGTTCCTGAAGTAACTCATGGTGGCATTCACGTTCCACCAGTCTGTAAACCTTTGTGAAACGACCATTTCAGCACCATAAGACACCCCTTTATTCAGGTTTGCAAAGTTTGTAACGGTAACGTCTCTTCCCTCCATCCCCGGAATGGTATCGGTAACATAACGATAACGTGTGATCATCCCGTCGGTATGGCGGTAAAAAAGACTTGGATTGATGGTAGTAGTGTTCCAAAAACGGGTATAACTCAACTCTAGCGAGTTGATAAATTCGGCATCCAGTTGCGGGTTGCCCATAGAAACTTCGTACTCGCTGCTGTACCGCATAAATGGATTGATATTCCTGTTGTGCGGACGGTTGATTCTTCTGCTGTAGCTTATCTGTGCGTTCTGGTTGTTTTCAAAGCTTCTGCGTATATGGGCTGAAGGAAACAGGCCAAAATAATCGTTATCGAACACAAAACCGGTTGTGCGCTGATCGCCGTCCACAAAAGTTTGCTCGGCACGCAAACCGGCCTGAACACTGTAATTGCCCAGCATGGTGGCATAAATGGCATAAGCAGCGAAGATCTGTTCGTTGTAGATAAAATGGTTACTCCTGTTTGTATTTGTTGTCCAGGCACTGTTTTCCTGATTGTAGTCCTCAAAAAGGAATTCACTGTCCATCTCACGGATCTGTATGCGATAACCGGTCTCAAACTTGGAGTCTTCTCCCAAAGGGTGTACATAATCCAGCTGGGTGGAAAAAGACCAGTTTTGTCCGTCCATATTGGAACGTTCCCATACATAGTTACCAGTTGGATCATCCCAGCTTTGGTCATAAAAACGCTGATCAAAGAATTGGTTCCGGTCCATGTCACGCGTAGAAAAAGACAAATCTGCATTCAATTCCCGGTGTCTCTGTTCAAAGGTGCGTCTGAGAAATAACTGATGGGTAAAGCTATTGTGCAGCATATCGGTTTCATTATCCATGAGAAACATGTTATTCGGATTGGTAATATCTTGATAGAGCATATACTCGGTCAGATTATCCATGTTCCTGTTCCAGTTGCTGTAACGTGAGGATAGGGTCAGGGTTGTTTTGTTGTTGATGTTGAAATCGACCCCAGCCTGCACATTGTGCGAATTCATTCCCATGTTACCGGTAATGTCCTGATCCATGAAATTGGTTTGTCCGGGCATAATCGTAGCTCGCTGGCTGTTGCCGAAGCTGTCCATGTCTGACAGGCGTGCACTGTAGTTTGTAAAGAAATTCCATCTGTTCACCTGGTAGTTCAGGTTTAATGACCCGCTATAACGGCCGGCAGATCCAGCATTCAGCGAAACCATCCCGTTGTATCCCGGTTTGCGCTGTTGCTTTAATACCACATTAATGATTCCGGAAGTTCCTTCAGCCTCATACCTTGCTGAGGGATTGGTCACCACTTCCACCCTCTCGATCATTTCGGCGGAAATTTGTTCCAGGGCTTCTGAAACGGTCAGGCCGGTGAGGGTGGAGGGACGTCCGTCGATGAGTACCGTAACATTTGTACTGCCTCGCAAGCTAACGTTGCCGTCAAAATCGACTGCGATGCTTGGGATGTTTTCCATCACCTCCAGCGCGCTTCCTCCTACGGCGGTCAGTTCCTGTTCCACATTGAATACCCGGCGGTCGAGTCCAACCTCCATCAGCTGCCGTGCAGCTTCCACGGTAACTTCACCTAACATGGCAGCATCCGGTTTCAGATAAATGGTTCCCACGTCAAACTCCTGCTCGCGGGGGGTGATACGAATGTCGTTGATTTTTTCACGTGGATATCCTACATAATTAACTACGATGTAAAACCTGCCAAAGGGGACATTTTCCATAAGGAAACGACCCTCTTCATCGGTAATGGCACCCGAAACCATGGAAGAGTCACGAACCGAATGCAGCACAATGCTGGCATACATAAGTGCTTCGTTCAAATCTTCATCCATTAGCTGGCCGGAGACTTTTCCGATGGCCGGCATGTTTTCCGGTCTTTGCCCCCCACCAGGCCGCTGCGGATCAGGTGTTTCCGAAAACAACGGAAGAACAATCAGGTTAACAATCAAAAATGTAAAAAACAAACGGTATCTGGGAGTCAGCATAATAATATCATTCATTAAATATCACACAAAAAAAACCGCAAGGCATTTACCTTACGGTTATATTGACAATTTTTTAACGCAAAGGTTTAATCTCAGAATGCAAAATAACCTTAAAATAGCATCTGCACATCTGCAAACTATCCCCTGATCGCCTTGATGCCGGGCAGTTCCTTCCCTTCCATGTATTCGAGCAATGCACCGCCACCGGTACTAACATAGCTTACCTTGTCTGCAAGGCCAAACTGATTGATTGCAGCTACGGAATCTCCGCCTCCAATGAGTGAAAAAGCACCCTTCTCTGTTGCTTTCACGATCGATTCGGCAATGGATATCGTACCCTGGGCAAAATTTGACATCTCAAACACCCCCATAGGACCGTTCCACAGAATGGTTTTGGCATTTTCGATCACACCGGTAAACTTTTTCATGCTTTCATGACCGATATCCAGACCAAGCCACTCGGCCGGAATGTTGTCGGCCTGCATCTCTTTTCGCTGCGCATCATTGGAAAAAGTGTCTGCAATGATCGCATCCTGAGGGATATGAAGTTTTACTCCCTTCTCACGCGCTTCCTTAATGATCTCCCTGGCAGTATCCAGGTAGTCATCTTCACACATACTATTGCCTATCTTGCCTCCTGTTGCCTTGATGAAGGTAAACATCATACCGCCGCCAATAATCAACTCATCGGCTTTCTCAAGCAGGTTTTTTATGATATCGATCTTCGTGCTCACCTTGGCGCCTCCAATGATGGCAACATAAGGTTTTTGTGTGTCTTTCAGTACCTTATCGATACTTTCCAGCTCATTGGCCATGATGTACCCAAAAAGTTTGTTCTCAGGGAAGAACTGTGCAACGATGGTGGTGCTGGCATGGGCCCGGTGTGCCGTTCCAAAAGCATCATTAATATAAACATCAGCGAGGTCCGCAAGTTTCTTTGCAAAAGCTTCATCCCCTTTTGTTTCCTCTTTGTAAAAGCGAAGATTTTCAAGAAGCAGAACCTCTCCTGGATTAAGTGCTGCCGCAGCCTCTCTGGCAGACTCACCAATGCAGTCATCGGCAAATTGCACGTCACGATCAAGGAGTTTGGCGAGATGGTTTTTGAGGTGACGTAGTGAAAATTTATCCTCCGGGCCCTCTTTCGGACGTCCGAGGTGCGACATCAGGATCACCGAACCGCC
>SLNX01000189.1 GCA_007132825.1 Bacteroidales bacterium
CACATTAGCCTTCGTGCCTAAAAATAGGTATTTTTTTCTTACTTTAGCTGCAAATTTCCATTACAAAGATAGTTTTGATTACTTAAAAGCAGATATTGTATGATTAATGAACAGTTACTCAATCCGCGCAGTATCGTGGTGGTCGGAGGGTCGAACAATGTGAAGAAGCCCGGAGGCAAGGTCCTTAAAAACCTGATTGATGGTAAGTTTTCCGGTGAGCTTTACGTGACAAACCTTAAGGAAAACGAGGTACAGGGCATTAAAAGTTATTCCGATGTCTCCGATCTCCCTGATGTTGATTTGGCAATTATTGCGATAGCAGCCCGTTTTGTGCCTGAAACGGTTGAGGTGCTTGCGAGTAAGAAAAACACCCACGCATTTATTGTGCTTTCTGCCGGTTTTAGTGAGGAGAGTGAGGAGGGAGCTAAGTTGGAAGAAAAACTGGTAGCTATTGTTAACGACGCAAATGGCGCATTGATCGGACCAAATTGTGTTGGCGTGCTGACCCCTTCCCATCACAGTGTGTTTACATATCCCATTCCGAAACTTGATCCGAAAGGTTGTGATTTTGTTTCCGGGTCAGGCGCTACCGCCTGTTTTATTATGGAAGCAGGTATTCCCAAGGGCCTGACATTTGCAAATGTTTTTTCGGTTGGGAACTCTGCCCAAATGGGTGTGGAAGAGGTTGTGCAATACTGGGATGAATCGTTCGACCCTGATAAAAGCTCACGCATTAAACTGTTATATATTGAAGACATATCAAAACCAGACCTGCTTTTAAGGCATTCGGCATCCCTGATTCGTAAAGGGTGTAAGATTGCCGCCGTGAAGGCTGGCTCTTCAGAGGCAGGCAGTCGCGCCGCCTCTTCACATACCGGTGCTTTGGCCAGCTCTGATGTTGCGGTGGAGGCCCTTTTCCGGAAGGCAGGTATCGTTCGTTGTTATGGTCGCGAAGATTTGATTGCTGTTGCTTCTGTTTTTATGCATCCCCCATTGACCGGTAAACGGATAGCCATAGTTACCCACGCCGGAGGTCCGGCTGTGATGTTGACAGATGCCCTTTCGGAAGGAGGACTGCAGGTTCCCCAAATCGATAATCCGAAAAGCCGTGAGCTGCTGGAACAATTGTTTCCCGGTTCATCCGTATCCAATCCGATCGATTTTTTAGCAACCGGAAACGCTGAACAGCTTGGAATCATCCTGGAATACACCGAAAAGCATTTTGATGATATCGATGGGGTCGTCGTGATCTTTGGCACACCCGGCTTGTTTTCCGTTTTTGATGTTTATGATGTGCTGCATGAGAAGATGAAAACAAGTAAAAAGCCCATTTTTCCAGTTTTACCCAGCACTTTAACTGCTGCCGAAGAGGTGGAAGCGTTCATTTCCAAAGGACATGTCAACTTTCCGGATGAAGTGGTACTCGGAAAGGCTCTGGCAAGGGTTTACCATACGCCTCCTCCCGCTGAACCGGCAATGAAGCCTGATGATATAGATCATGAAAGGATCAGAAAGGTGATTGACAATGCCGGAGAGGGTTACCTTGCTCCGGAAGCTGTTCAGGAACTTCTTGATGCTGCCGGAATTCCGCGAGCGGCCGAGGCGGTAACCGACCGGCTTGAGGATGCACGCAAACAGGCCGGGGATATGGGTTTCCCAATTGCCATGAAAGTGGTGGGCCCGGTACACAAATCAGATGTTGGAGGCGTTGTGCTGAATGTAAAGAATGAAGATCAGCTCACCAGCGAATTCAACCGGATGATGCAGATCCCCGAAACAACAGCCATCCTGATGCAACCCATGCTTTCCGGGGTTGAGCTGTTTGCTGGGGCAAAACGGGAAGAAAAATTTGGACATATGGTACTCTGTGGTATGGGGGGCATCTTTATAGAAGTGCTGAAAGATATCAATGTAAGGATGGCTCCCGTTTCTGAAGAGGAGGCTGTTGAGATGATTACCGGACTTAAAAGTCAGGCCATATTGCAAGGTATCAGGGGCCAGGAAGGTATTAAAATTACACAATTTGTGAATGTCATTTTACGGTTGTCTGCACTTGTAGTAGTGGCACCGGAGATTTATGAAATGGACCTGAACCCTTTGCTGGCTAATATGAATCAAGTAGTTGCGGTGGATGCACGGATCAACATCGTTAAATCATAAATTTTACTGTAATGATTGCAAGAATTATCGTGCTATCCCTGTATGCTCTGATGATCATAATTGTTGGGATTCGTGGTTTGCGGGGCACCAAAACATTCAACGATTTTTATCTCGGGGGAGGTAATGTGGGTCCCTGGATGACCGCCTTTTCATACGGAACAGCTTACTTCAGTGCCGTTTTATTCATTGGCTTTGCAGGGAATATCGGCTGGAATTTTGGCATCTCCGGGTTATGGATTGCGCTGGTCAATGCAATTGTAGGTGTTACGCTTGCCTGGCGGTTTGTCGGGATGCGACTGAAAGAGCCTGGAGCGACCTTGGGAGCCACTACGTTACCGGAATACCTGAAGAAGCGCTATAACAGTCCTGAGCTGAAACTTTTGGCAAGCCTGGTCATCTTTGTTTTTATGATCCCTTACACGGCAGCTGTTTTTATGGGCTTGTCATACCTGTTTACCTCCAATTTCAATATTGAATACTGGCATGCTCTGATGTTTATGGGCTTTTTTACTGCATTATACCTTGTAATGGGTGGGTACAAATCGATGGCTCTGATCGACATGATATTTGGGCTCATCATGACAATAAGCGTTGTGATATTGTTTTTTAGTACCCTTCATGAAGGGGGTGGATTGGCCAGCATCACCTTTGACCTGCAAGCCATTGACCCGAAACTGACCCGCGCCGTGGGACCTCCGGGATGGTGGCCCCTTTTGTCTATTGTGCTGCTCACAAGTCTTGCACCTTTTGCGATGCCACAACTGATTCAGAAGTTTTATGCCATCAAAGACAAAGCCACCGTGAAGCGCGGCATGTTTGTCTCAACCCTTTTTGCGATTCTGATTGGAGGGGTTGCCTATTTTGTTGGAGCAACTTCCAGGGTATTTTTGAACCCTGATACTGCTCCAGCAGCTTTTGACTTAACAGGTCGCCCAATTTATGACATTTTAATGCCTGAATTGCTTACCAATGTGGTACCGTCATCCATCAGTGTCATAATTCTCCTTCTTATATTGTCGGCATCGATGTCAACATTGGCAGCTCTTGTACTGGTATCCAGCTCAACTTTTGTGAAGGATTTCTACCAGGGCTTCATCAACAATGCGGTTAATGACAGTAGAATGACCCTGATGATGCGCATTATGAGTGCCGTTTTTGTTTTCTTGGCCGTATTGCTGGCCTATCTGAACATCGACAGCATTGTTGCCATTCTGGGAATTTCCTGGGGCGCATTGGGCTCTTTCTTTCTGGGTCCGTTCATATGGGGATTGTATAAAAAGGATTCAAGGCGCAGCGGCGCAATTGCCTCCGGTGTTGGAGGACTTCTGGTCTGCCTGATTTTATACTTCGCCGGAATCCCCTCCCCGCAAGCAGGCACCATAGGCATGCTCACCTCATTAGCTTTAAACCCGGTTGTGAGTTATTTCCGCAATAAATACAACTCCACCAAACCCCTA
>SLNX01000180.1 GCA_007132825.1 Bacteroidales bacterium
ACTTCCGTATCAGGCAATATTGCTGTCATTGATGAAGACATGGCCGTATCCGTCATACTTCCATATGAGGGTGAGCTGTTTACACTGACATTTATGGTAGTTGACGATTATGGAATGGATATTCCTGATGCGGTTGTGACACTCAATGAACAGGAGTATGATCCCGGACATTATGTTTTTGAAAATTTAACTCCTGGCAGTTATGATTATATAGTAACTTATTTTGATTTTGAACCTGTTGAGGGCACCGTGGAAATTGTGGATGAAGATGTGATTGTTGAAGTAATTATATATATTGGTGTTGGAACCAATGATTTATCAAAGCAACTGTTTCAGGTATATCCCAATCCGTTTTCTGACAACCTTAATGTAAAGGGAGACCTTGTGATTGATGAATACAGATTGCTGGATCTATCTGGTCAGCTGGTTCGTCAAAATACTCTTGAAACCGATCAGCGAGAAATCAATATATACACTGCAGACCTGCAACCAGGAAACTACATTCTCAGAATTTACGCGGAAGGAAAGTGGTATTCTGTTCCGCTAATTCGTGTTAAGCGTTAAGCGTTTAACGTTTGACGTTTAGTATTAAAAATGCTAGTTTTCGCGCATCACATAATCATCATACTCCAATTCAAAACGCAACTTGTGTTTTGATTCTTCAGCAGCCAGGGCCTGAAAAACCTTTTTCAACACTGGCTGCTCTGTGCGTTCAGATAGCTTTGAATAGAGCTTGAAGGCAGCTTTTTCCCGCTTCATGGCAAGCACCAGGGCATCGGCATATTCCATGTCGGCGGAAGCTTTTGTGGTAACAACGTAGTCTGAGATTTTCAGGTCGTTGACCTTTTCCACTTCCATGTCAAAAAGCTTATCATCCTTGATCCTCTGAAGGCGTGCTTTGTGGCCCACCTCCTCTTGTGCAAACTGAAGAAAAACAGCTTTCATTTCATCGTTTTGCATCTTTTCTGCCAATGCCGTGTAAAAATCAACGGCATCCTGTTCCGACTTCATTGCGAAATCGAGAACTTCATCTATCGAATTGAATGTTTTCATAATTTCTGTTTTTTTAAATGACCCTTATTTAAAAGCTTCATCCCATTGATCCTCAAAATACTTTACCAGATGATCACAACCGTGTGAAAAACCAGCATTATTGCCCTCTTCCGTGGTTGCTTCAAGGTGATACAGTTTTTCTGTACCATTGTTTTTTTGCATGATGGAGGCGGCTTCAAGCAATACATCGGCAGGGTGCTCATAGTCTGCTTTGATTCCAAAAGCATTAAGAAGCATTTTCAGTTGTTCAAATGCGTTGCGATCAATCGGACTTGTATGTGCTTTTTCAAATTGCTGGATGAATCGCTGCGTGTTGGTAAAACTACCTCCAGTCTCAAAATGAACCGATGCCGGAAGAACCAGATCTGCTTCCATTGCTGTTTCACTCATAAACAGATCCTGAACCATGAAGAATTCAGCATTCCCCAGCAGCTTTTGCACATTTTCGTTATTCTTTGCACATCCAACCGGATCTTCACCAAAAACAAACAGGTTTTTAATGTTTCCTGATGCCAAATCTTTTTCAAGATCATCGCTTACCTTCTCATTCAAATTTTCTATACCCCAGGCGTCTTTGAGTGTTTCGATGGTTTTTTCTTCAGAGACAGATGCACCACCAACCGTTGTTGATGGGAATGCACCCATGTCGGCCAAACCACAGGAATTGTTCTTCGACTTCAATCCAATTAACCCGGAAGCTGACTTTCCTGTTTTGCCGGTTATATTGCAGAGGTTGTGCAGTTCCTTTATGGTTGAGTCTGAAAGGGTTGCTTCATCATAAATCATAACAGCGTGTGCCTCACGGTTGAAATCATCTGCAAACCGGGCAATTTGTCCCGGTGTCACGCCCGCATCTTTGCAAAGTTTGTCAAAGTTTTCCTTAAGAATGTTTGTCCGATAATTATCAAAATCATTGCAGTGATCGTCAATAAAGACCCTGTTTTCCATTTTGTTTGATAAAACGTAGTGAATGGCTGCTTTAACAAAATGATAGGGGGAAACAACTTTCGTTGTGGCTGTTGCCCTGTGTGCCATTTCGCTATGCTCCATAGTTGTAATGAGCTCAACCGGAATGTTGTTACTAAAATGCGAATTTATCGCATAAAAGCTTGCCACACCATGATTCCTGTTCAGTTCACTGTCAAGGATGTAAATTCTTTTGGCCTGTTTTAATTGCTCCAGTGATACTTTGCTGTCGATATGATGCAACAGCTTTTCATCACGGCCCAGGTTATGAAAACTGCTCACGTTATTTGTATTCACCCCGGCGCGCGCTAGCTTCTGGATCAGGTAGATCTCCTCATTCGACAGCCGTGCCCCGGCAAAGAATGCATTCTGATCTGGCTCAACCTGTTTGATCTTTTCCTGAATGATGTTTACCGCTTCATCAAAACCAATCTCCCGGAAAGAACCGTTTTCTTTCAATAAAGGTTTTGTGATCCTGTTTTTGTCGTTCAGGTAGCGATAACCGAATTTGGCAAAGCGGCAAATGCTGCCCTCTTTATTAATTAGCCCTTGTGCACCTGTTGTACGGCCAAAGAAACCGTTTTTATGATGCAAATTGATCTTACATCCAATGGAACAGTAGTTACAAATGGTTTCAATCTCCTCCATCTCAACCGGCATGGTCTTGAAGGGTACGTTTTCGGTGATTGCTCCGGTCGGACAGGTATCAATGCACAATCCGCAGGAGTCACAATAAGTTTCTTGCAGCGGTCCATCCATGCTGGGTGCGACATAGGTTTCAAATCCACGATTCACCAGTCCAAGGGCATTCGCACCGTTAAGCTCATTGCATATCCGGATGCACCGGCCACACAGGATACATTTGTTGTTGTCGATCTCAACAAATGGATGCTGGAAGTCTACTGCATGTTTTTTATAGTCTCCTCCAAATCTTTTCTGTTCTGCCTGGTAATCCTGGGCATATTTTTTCAGATCGCAGGTGTGTAGCTCGGAGCACCCACATTCCATGCATCTTGCTGTTTCCTGTAAAGCAGATTCATCGGCATATCCCAGTTCCACTTCATCAAAGTTGCTGCGCCTTGCCGGATCCAGCGTGGGCATTTCTTCACGATTCTGGTTCACAAAAAGAGCTTCATAGTCTGTTTGTTGTTGCTTTTCAAAGTTTTCCTTCTTGCTGAGGAATTCAATCGGTGCGGCTTTTATCTCTTCACCTTTGAGAAACTGATCACAGCTTTCAGCTGCGACCTTTCCTTGTGCAATTGCCTCAATGAGGGTTGCCGGGCCGGTGACACCGTCACCGCAGGCAAACACATTCTTGATGGATGTTTGCAACGTACCGCTGGCGGCGTCAATGTCGCCCCACCTGTTCAGCTTGAGGGGTTCACCAGCGTGTTCGCTGATGTCATCCATAAAGTTTACAACAGTTTTCTGTCCGATGGCTGCCAGAATGTAATCCAGTTCCACATCAAATTCAGATCCTTCTACCTTCACCGGACGCCTTCTTCCGGAAGCATCGGGTTCTCCCAGTTCCATCCTGATGCAGGTCAGCGATTGCAACTTGCCCTCCTCATCTTTATTCACACGTGCCGGAG
>SLNX01000187.1 GCA_007132825.1 Bacteroidales bacterium
GCAACGAGCGGCTTCTTTAACAATGCTTTCCTGATCTAATGTGTTTTGTACAAGCTTGAAGTTTTTTCTGTCGTCCAGTGGCAGCTCTTCCAGCTTTGGAGCAAAAGTGCGTTTGGCTCGCTTCAATGTCAGATCCAGGTAGCTGTGATTTTTCTGACTGTCTGGTAATGCGATTCCAAAATCTATGCCTGCCCGTTCTATGATCTTCGCGGCTGTTTTGCGACCGTCACCTATGGCATTGATGGCGGTGGAGGCACCACGCAGGGCATCTCCGCCGGTGAAAACACCCTTGATTAAAGTCTCATAATGACCGATTTCTGTTTGCAGATCCTCCTCCATTGCAAAATCAATGTCGGTTGCCTGGCCCACGGCAGGAATGATGGTGTCGCAGGGGATCTCATATTCCGATCCTTCTATCTTAACCGGTCTGGGACGTCCAGAACCGTCTGCCTCCGCAAGTTTCATCCTGCTGCAAAGCAGTGCCTGAACTTTGCCATCCTTGCTTACCACTTTCTCTGGTCCCGAAAGCTCAATGATCTGCATCCCCTCATCTATAACCGCTTTGATCTCCCCCTGGTCGGCAGGCATCTCCTGTATGGTTCGCCGGTAAACGATGGTCACACTGCCTTCGCTGCCCACAAGCCGGTAGGCGGTGCGTGCCGCATCCATAGCCGTGTTACCACCACCGATGATCACCACATGCTTGCCAATTCCCGAAGGTTCACCTGCCTTGGCCTTATAAAGGAACTCGAGCGAATCAAGCACACCCTCCGAGTCCAGTCCCTCCAGTTTCATGGGAGCAGATTTTTGGGCACCCGGTGCAACGAAAACATAAGTGTGTGATTTTTGCAGTTGTTCAAAAAGCTTCTTACAAACTTTTTTGTTGTATTGAATGTTGACACCAAGATCCTCCAGACGCTGAAAGTCATTTTCAACGGCTTCATCCGTCAGGCGGAAGCCTGGTATTGCATATTCAACCATTCCGCCCGCTTTGGGTTTTGCTTCAAATACATCCACATCAAAACCTGCCAGGGCAAGGAAGTAGGCACAGGAGAGTCCGGCTGGCCCTGCACCGATGATTGCAGTTTTGATGCCATTGCTTTTTTGCGGCTTCAGCTTCACCTCATCCTGTTCTGAGATGTATCGCTTCACCTCCCTGATCAGCAAGGGTGTATCATAATTCACACGGGTGCATTTGTTCTGACACAAGTGATCACAAACCATACCCGTGATGGCAGGGAAGGGGTTTGTGCGCAAAATGGTTGCGTAAGCTTTATCAAACTGTTCGGTTGCCGTATAGTATAAATATTCCGGAATATCCTGATGGGTGGCACAGGTTTCGCGGCACGGTGCTGCAATGCAATCGAAGAAATCAAGCTTGCGCGCTGTCTTGATGTCTGGATCCTGAATGCTGGTGCGATGATAGCCGGGCTCATTCAGTACCAGATCAGCGTAAGTGGTAAGGTTTTTCAATGCACCTTTTGTGATGTCTTCAGAACCGGAAACGGACGAAATGAGGGCAGATAAAGAGCTGGCTTTGCGGGTCTCCATCGCAGCCTGCAACTCTTCAACATATTGGTTTAGCCGCATGTATCCTCCCGGTTTCAACAGGTCGGAACTTACGGTAACCGTTTGAATACCGGCACTCAGCAGGGATGAAATGTTAAATGCATCCGCACCTCCCGAGAAGGATATCCCGAGCTTCCCATCGAATTCCTGCTGGAGTTTTGCAGCCAGGTTAACCGAAAGGGGATGCAGAGCCCTGCCACTCATGTACATCATATCCACATCTGATCCAAAGACATCCTTGATGTTTTTGGTTTCAAGGGTATTTGTGAGCTTTAAGCCAAATTCAAGTTGCTCATCTGCCGCAGTTTGCTGCAATGAACATATGATCTCAAGTGCATCCTCGTATTTCAGGTCGTGTTCAAAGGCCTGATCAGGAACTTCCGATTTAAAACCCAGCTTTTTATTGAGTATTTCTCTCAACCTTTCCGGCCCGAGCAGGGTTGGGTTGAGCTTCACGAAGGTGTGCAGCTTTTTCTCCTGTAAAAGATACCGTGCAATCGACTCGATCTCGTCGGCCGGACATCCGTGCATGGTAGACAGGGTGATGTTATCAGACAACTGATGTGGAATTCTAACTTCATCAATAGCGGGATACAAAGGCCTGAGTGCTTCAATTTTCTCACTCAGTTCCACACGGCAGTCCCTCATTTTGTCAAAAAACCATTGTACATTATCCTGCATGATCCCTTTCAGGTCATAGCCAACACTCATGTTAAAAATGACACCGGGATCTTTCTCTTGTCCGAAACGATGGTTTAAAAGGTGAATGATGATCCATGCATTCAGATACTCATCAAAGCTCTGTTCAATTTTCAGCTCTTGCGACCATTCACAGTTATACCCCTCATCCTGCATGTCGATACAGGGTTTGCTCACCTCAAGTTCGTCGAGTGTCTGTATGGTTTTGAGTTCAATGTAGCTTGCTCCCATCAGCCAGGAAACAATGATGTTGTGTGCCATTTGTGTGTGCGGACCGGCAGCCACACCGATCGGTGTGCGCATCGCTTTCCCGAATTGCTTTTGCTTGATTGCCTCTTTTCCTTTGGGCTTAAAGAACAACTCGGAAGGAATTCCGAAAATGCTGTTATTGGTATCCAGCTCTTTCGTAATCATCCGGTAGATATGTGTGATGGTGATGGGATAAAATTTATCAGACATAAATATGCTGGTTTGTTTGTTTCAATCGGACCTCAAAAATAGGAAATGTTTTTGAAGCGGATCGGCATAACCAGAAATGATGCCATAAAATTGATTATCTTGCTGCTTTATAATCGTTGCCAGATTGAAATGGGTTTGGATTACACCTAATTTATCTTTTATGACAGTTTCCAATCAATCATATTCAGCTGTAATACTTGCTGCAGGTCATTCAAGCCGCATGGGCGTTCCAAAGATGTTTTTGGAGGTTAGCCCCGGGATGTCTTTCCTGGATGCCTGTTTGGATGCTTTTATCGGTTTTGGATGTAAGGAAGTTTTGGTGGTTACAAATCCTTCCTTTATGATGTTGGTCGATCTTAAACCTTCGTGGGAAGGCATTGTCCGCCTGGTGCAAAACGCCAAACCGGATTATGGACGCTTTTATTCGCTTCAATGTGGATTAAAGGCTTTAATCGGGATGAGATCGGTGTTTTTTCACAATGTGGATAATCCATTTGTTTCAAAAGAAGTTCTGACAGCCTTGTCTTCCAAAGAAGGCGAAGCATCGGTTGTTCGTCCCTCTTTCAACAAGCAAAGGGGACATCCTGTATTGATAAATAGCAATGTCGTCAAGGATATGCTATCGGAGAAAGGTCATGTCCAAGACCTGCGTGATTACCTGGCGCGTTATAAAAATGTATCTGTTCCCGTTAAGACCCCCGACATCCTTAAAAACATCAACACCCCCGAAGATTACAGGAAAATAATACAAAGCAGTTAGCAAACCTGAGACGCTTAATAAACAATTCAAACCACCTGTCTTGCTGGCAGATCAACGTCGGTTGCTTTCTTAACCTCAATCTCAATCTCAACCTCAACCTCAATCTCAATCTCAATCTCAA
>SLNX01000123.1 GCA_007132825.1 Bacteroidales bacterium
CTCACCATGACCACAAAAAATCGCTATCCTGGCATCAGGGTCATCATATTGTTTATTGGCAGCGTGATCGCACTGGCCGGCCAGGCTGAAGAAAAACTAACGAGACCCAATGAAGCCGGGCCTGTCCCAGGTTTATGGGTAAACACATTTTCCGGGAACCTGTTCTATCAGCGCAGCGACCTGCATGTTCCTGGCAGGGGCTTATCATTAAGCCTCATCTTTTCATATAACAGCCTGCTGCATCATAAGAACGACGGCTACGGAAATGGGTGGTCATTCAATCTGGGTCCCAGTCTCGATATTTACCCGGACTCAGTGATCGTCAACAGGGGGGATGGAGAAAGGCTTACTTATGTAAGAAATAACAATGAGTTTGAGGCCCCCGCAGGCATATATGACATCTTGGAAGAGTACGAGAGCAATCAATGGCGCTTAAGAAGTAAGGAGGGTGTCGAATATTACTTCAGCGAGCCTTCTCACCACCGTTTGACCATGATCAAAGATCCCAACAGCAACACCATCACGCTGTCGTACACTTCTGAGGAAGCAACCATGATAGAGGATTCTTCGGGGCGTCAATGGCAACTGAGCTGGACAAATGGAATGGTGACGGGGATTACAGACGTCAATACCGTTCCTGAGCGTAGTTTTCATTACCTGTACGATGCTGAAGGCAACCTGGTCCAGGTCACTGACCCTATGGGGCACCAAATTGTTTATGAATACCATGGCAGTGGACCATTGGGCAGCATCAGTCAAAGTGCCGGCCACCAAGTCCTTATAGACTATAACGCCCATCAGGCGGTTTCAAATATCAGCTGTTCCGAAACAGGTTATAGCAAAGATTTTGCCTATTTGGATGAGGACAAAAGTACCCGTGTCAGCCAGATGGTTTCATCCGAAGTTCGTGAAACCGTTTACTTCTTTGATCAGCACGACAACATTGCTGAAATACGTCTTGCCGATGGAAGTTCGGTTATGTTTCAATGGGATGCAAACAATAACCTCATTCAATACGAGGACGAAAATGGGTCTGTTACCCACTTTACCTACGACCCATCGGGTAACCTGTTAACCGCAACCGATTGCCAGGGCAATGTAAACAGCTTCGAGTACGAGCCCATCTTCAACCGCTTGATCAGCCACACCGATAAGAACGGACAAACAAGCCTCCTCGCCTACGATGAACGGGGAAATCTGCTTACGGAAACAGACCCGCTGGGTAACGTCAATGTTTACGAGTGGGATGAGTTTGGCAACAACACCCTTTTCACTAACAGAGCAGGCTACACTTACACACACACCCATGACATATTTGGCTATTTGATCAGCACGACCGACCCGGAAGGCAATATAACCTCTTACGATTATGATGCGGCAGGTAACAGGACCAGCATCACCAGTCAGGACAACTGCGTAAGCCATTTCGAATATGACGCCTTAAACAGGCTCATAAGAAAAACCGATGCCATGGGCGGAGAAGATAGCTACGAATATGATCTCCGTGGAAGGCTGATTGGTACTGAAGATCCAAGAGGTTATACCACCTCATTCGACTATGACGCCCTTGATCGCCTGCTATCCATCACCAACGCAGAAGGCGGACTCCAATCATTTGCATATGATGAAGCGGGTAATATGATAACCGAAAGTGATGAGATGGGCGCTGTCACAGAATATGTTTATGACAAACGTAACAGGCTTATTGAGGTCATTGATTGTGAAGGATATTTCGAGTCATTTGAATACGACCTCTCCGGCAATCGCATTGCGCATGTGAATAAACTGGGGCAAAGCACAGCTTTTTCCTATGATTGCCTTGGCAGAATGCTTAGTGCAACAGACCCCTCGGGCCACACAGAATCCTTTGGTTATGACGCCGTTGGTAACCGCGTATCTGTAACAGACAAAAACAACCACACCACCCACTATCACTTCGATGCGAATGGTCGGATCACTTCCGTCGTTGATCCCCTGGGCAATGAAGAGCTGTTTTCTTTCGACCCACTGGGCAACATGGTTGGCCACACAGCTAAAGATGGTGAAGTAAGCACGTATGAATTCAACTCGTTGGGTCAACTGGTGAAGGCAACTGATCACCTGGGCAATTCTGAAAGTTATGGATACGCAGCCGATGGTCATTTGATCAGCCGTACGGACAAAAAAGGCCATACCACAGTCTTTACCTACGATTGCCTTGGCAGGCTGCTGACGATTACCGACCCACTGGGACATACTGAGAGCAGGAGCTACGACCAGGCGGGGAACCTGCTGACTACAACGGATAAGAACGGGAATATCACCTCCTACGTCTACGATTCAATGGGCAGACTGATAAAGGAAACAGATCCATTGGGTTATCATGAAATCCATGCCTACGATGCAGCGGGCAATTACACCAGTTTTACTGACAAGAATGGCCAAACGCACACCTACGCTTTTGACTGCCGGAATTTTCCCATATCCACAACGGATCCCATGGGAAATACGTCATTTAAAACCCATAACCCCCTTGGACAGGTAGTTTCTTCCACCGATAAAAATGGTCATACGACCTCCTACGAATATGACTGTTGCAACCTGATTCAGGAAACTGACCCCCTCGGGCATTCTATCCAATACAGCTATGATCCGGCGGGTAACCTGCTATCCACCACAGACAAGAACGGTCATGGCACAAACTATGTCTACGATGCGCTGAATCGTCCGGTTCAAAGCATCGATGCTGCCGGGGGTCAGATTTCATTCGTCTATGATGCTGCAAACCGGCTGACCAGTGTTACCAATCAGCTGGGTCACGTCACCCAATATACCTATGATGATCTTGGCCGGAAAACCTCCATTACGGACCCAGAGGGTTTTGTTGAGTCGTACACATACGACGCAGAGGGAAGGCGTATTTCGGTCACCGATCCCAATGGAAATACCACTCAATACAGCTACGATGCATTGGGCCGGATGGTTTCTATCACCGATCCGCTCGGGCATACCATAACCCACGAATACGACCCCAACGGCAACCAGTTGTCGATAACCGATAAAGAGGGATCTACGACAAATTATGACTACGACGGCAGGAATCATCTCATCCATGTTACCGATGCACTTTCGGGTAGTGAACTGTTTCAATACGATGGGGTTGGGAATCAAATTCAGCATATCACCAAGGCTGGTGACACCATCACCTACACCTACGATGCGGTGAACAGACTCATCACAGTGATTGATGCACTTTCATTCACAGAGTCTTATGCCTATGATGCGGTTGGCAACACCATTGCCGTTACAGACAGAAACGGGAACACCACCACCTTTGACTACGACGCACTGAATCGCCGTATTGGCAAGACCAAACCCATGGGGGGAACAAAAACCTTTGCCTACGATGCCAATGGCAACCTGGTTCTGCAGACGGATGCCAACGGCACCGCCATCTCCCACGCATACAATAACCTGAATTGGCGAACGGAAACCACAGGACCACTGGGTGGCGTGTCCGTCACCTCCTATGATGCGGCGGGTAATATATTATCCGTGACCGACGCCAATGGGAATACCACCTCCTATACCTACAATGAAAACGGCTGGC
>SLNX01000159.1 GCA_007132825.1 Bacteroidales bacterium
TATGGAATCATGAGATACCCATCCTGCGCGTGGCGGATGCCAACGATCTGGAGACCACAGTAAAGGTGTTTGCCGGCAACTACAATGGATCCGCAGCTCCCGCTCCGGCCCCGGCTTCCTGGGCTGCCAGGGCAGAGAATGGCGTGCAGATATGGACCATCCACATCCCTGGAGGTGGCCGCTGGGAACTGCCAGCTGACCTTCCTGAGATGAAGCGCATGCTCTATTATTACCGCGGCGGTGAGATCCGCATCGCCGGGATGGATGTGAAACCGGGTAAAGCCATTGAATTGCTGGCTGATCAGCCTGTGATTATTGAGGCCGCCGTACAAGATGCCTTTCTTTTGTTCATGCAGGGCTTACCCATCAATGAACCCATCGTGCAGCACGGACCCTTTGTAATGAATACCGCAGAGGAGATCCACCAGGCTATCTCTGACTATCGCAGGACACAATTTGGTGGCTGGCCGTGGGACAGGCACGATCACGTTCATCCCCGTGAACAAGGCCGCTTTGCCCGCTACCCGGACGGGCAGCTGGTTACTCCATAGGTCTTTCCACCTGGTGCAAAACCTTCACGGGAGTTCTGTGGGTGTTTTTACCCGCATAAGCTTTTGGTCGCACGGGGCGGGAGCGGTTCAGACTTGTCAATTCACATAGTCACCCACGGTATTATCGGTAATGTACTGCACTGGCTGTGAGGGAGCTGGATAGCCTTTGGCTGCAATGTAACCGATCAGCTCATCGATTTGTTCCTGGGTGATCTTCATGTTCCGGGTGACACCGTATTCATGAATATCCATGTCAACGGGCGTCAGGAACCCCCAGGCCTGGAAGAACTCCGTCATGTCGGTTTGCGCCACATCGCAGACAATCCTGACGAACTCAAGCTGGCACTCACCATCAGTGGGAGGGTCCGGGTTGAGCCTGATTTGCTCGTGTACATCCTTATAGAAGTCGGTGTATGACTGAGCGTGTGCAAAGTACAATTGCAACTGCCAGAAGGGCACGAGCTGACAAAAAACGTCTTCGTGGGCTATGTGGGGTATGCCGGCGGCGATGATCTCCTCAAAAGCCTTATGATACCTGTTGGCATACCCGGGCACATACTCGTTCTGCAGCCTTGAGGCGTTGCCAAAGCTTACCTGGACATGCTGCGAATAAATGTTGACGGTCACTTCGGTCATGCCGATCCACATCAAACCTGGCCGCGTCTGGTGTATGTGACCCGTTTCGTGCGCTGGTCCCCAGATATGGTCGCCACGCAACAATTCGTGCCTGGCAATGTATTGCAGGGTGGAGGGCGCATATTCGGTGGCATCTTGCGTTGCATGCATGTATACACCCGGACTGACGTTGGTACGGTAATACAGCCGGCCGGCTGGAACCCGGTCATATTTATACAGGCCCATTAGTTCCTGCTGCATCAGTACAATGCTGTCGTACACCTCCACAAGCCGCACCGCATCCGAAGTGTACTGCCTGAGCTCATGGGTCGTGAAGGTGATGAGCGATTTTTCTCCTTTCAGGTCAAAGAAGTCGTAGCCTGCATTGGCGATGAGCTTCTGCCAGTCGTCATTGTCATGCACCCCCAGCTCGAAATATCCGTTGATGATGCCGGAGGCGATGTTCACCTTTGCCGTGTGCTCAATGTCTGTATGGTAAATCAGGTATACCAGTCCCGTTTCACTGGCAGTGATGCGGTTGGGACCAGGATGAAGAAAATGGTCCTGTCCGTTGTAACCCTGGTTATGATCTACGATACGAAGGACAAGATCGGCTTTTGTCTCGTCCACGAAAACCACCAGCTCCTGGCCGGCCTCCGCATATATCCCTGTGATGTTGTCGTAGGGCCCCATCCGGTTGGTTTTATTCTCTGCGCTGATGATGGCCGGGTCAGGATAGCTGCTGTACAGCCCCACACGCTCCTCTTCATATACCCCGTCGTAGATGGCCAGGGCCATATTGCGAATGAATTCGTTGGCTATCCCCTGCAGCTCTGTGCGGCTCACTCCCTCCCTCAACGTGGAAAAGCTCAAATCGGTGAAATACGCTGCATAATCCCCTGCCTGGTCATTGAAAGCAAAGAATTCGAACTGGGATGCAGAAATGAAATCGTTGCGTCCCCTGGTGGCAACCAGCCTGATCTTATGCGGTGATTCAAGTCCACCGGTGAAGAGGATTCGCTTGGTCGTGGAATTATCGGCAAAGACCACATCGGCAAGCCTTGAAAAATCTCCCTCACCCTGTCCCCGGACCCAAACCTCGGTTTCGAGGATGAAACCGTTGACCCCGCCATCCTTCCGGGGATGGTACAGCAGGTAATCGATTTTGTCCACCGCCGGTGAAAAAACAAAGTCGATCACCACGGGAACTTCCGGAAATAAGCTTTGGTCCCAGCGGCTGTGAAAAAGCGTGGTGTAGTCACCATCCAGTGCCCTGGAGATATCCTCACCTGGCTGGTGCTCGCTGGCGGAAGCTGAAGTTGTAAAGATCTGTATGTCCGTTAAAATGTCCGAGGCATCCCCTGGTACATAGGCATCCAGGTGGTCGCCGGGACCCGAGTCGTCCTTACTGCAGGAGGTGGACAAAAACAAGAAAATGCCAAAAAGAATGATGGATGATTTAAAGATGGTTTTTAACATGTGCTTTGATTTTGGATTGGATTCGCGGGGTGCTTGCCCGGCAGAAATGTGAGGGCAAAAATAACAAAATCGGAGAATCTAACGCTGATCCCTGTCTCGCAAAGAGCTGGCAGGGCCTGGGAAGCTTTCCCGTGGCGCATGGATGCAACAATATACAAAACAATCATTTGGCCTCCAGGGTGTGGGATAAACACTGCCCTGGAAAAAAGTTCTGGTTTTTCATATATAGGTTTTAAAATGTTTGTATATTTATCGTGTGTTTAAATCCCTCGTATTCATTAATGCATTTCCCATGAAAACTTTTACCAGACTGGCTGCTTCTGCACTGCTTATATGCGTCATGACCAGCCTCCACGCACAAGCCCCCTTTTCCTTTACCTACCAGGCGGTGGTGAGGGATGAAGCCGGGCAACCCATCCCATCTGAAAACATCACACTTGGCGTGAGTATCCTGCAGGGAGCCTTTGATGGCCCCCAGGTATTCTCCGAGTCGCACGATGCAATGACCAATGACTTTGGACTGGTGAACCTGCAGATTGGTTCGCTGGGCGACTTGTCTGTGATTGACTGGTCGGAGGGACCTTTTTTCATTGAGATCAGCCTGGATGGTCAGGTCATGGGCAGTTCACAGCTTCTTAGTGTACCCTATGCCTTACACGCCCTTAGTTCAGCCGACAGCTTTAGCGGCCATTACGAAGACCTGGAAAACCTGCCTGACCTGGGTGCCTTCATCGGCATCGAAGATCCGCAGTCGGGCGACATCATCTATTATCATGACGGGTGGCACAGATTGCCCATCGGGGAAGAGGGTGACATACTTACGATCGTTGAAGGCATGCCGCAATGGTACACACCACCTGTTGAAACGACGGTAACGGACATAGACGGAAACGTCTATCCGATCATACAGATTGGTGACCAGTGGTGGATGGCAGA
>SLNX01000111.1 GCA_007132825.1 Bacteroidales bacterium
TGTTTGCAGTAGGGGAGTATTGGTCGGGAAAAAGCGAATCACTGAAACGCTTTATTGAGCAAACGCAGAGCAACATCATGCTGTTTGATGTGGTGCTGCACTACAACTTCGCAGCTGCCGGAAAACAACAAGCAGATTACGACCTGAGAACCATTTTTAATGACACCCTCGTAGAGGAACAACCCGATCTGGCTGTGACCATTGTAAGCAACCACGATACACAACCGCTGCAGGCCCTGGAGTCGATGGTTGAGCCCTGGTTCAAGCCCCTTGCTTATGCCTTGATACTGTTGAGAAAGGGCGGATATCCCTGTGTTTTTGCCGCAGATTACTATGGGGCCAGTTACAAGGACGTTGGCAAAGATGGTGAGGAGCATGAGATCGAAATGGCCAGCCATCAATGGATGATCGATAAGTTTCTGCAAGCACGCAGGATGTATGCTTATGGTGATCAGCACGATTATTTCGAGCATCCCGGTTGCATTGGCTGGACGCGTACCGGAAACCCTGAACACCCCGGTGGCACAGCCATTGTCCTGAGCAACGGCGAGGCCGGTTCCATCCGAATGCAGACGGGCTTTCCTGGCACCACTTACCAGGATCTCACCGAGCATGTTAATGACCCGGTGATAACAGACGAAGAAGGTTGGGCTGATTTTCGATGCAATGCCGCTTCTGTTTCGGTATGGGTGCCTTCTGGAAAGTAGATATCAATAGATTTTTATCTGAAGAGCATGAGGGGGGAAATGACTCAACTTAACCCCTTAGAATGCAAAAAGACAACAAAACAGCAAACAGAAATATAATTTTAGTGCGCACTAAATGTAGAGTTGTATGAAAATTCTTTATATTTACAAATTATAAAGCGATCCCGCGCATGCAGGATTTAGTTCAATATAAACAAAGAATTGTAATTAAAGATAAGTCCTTATACCAACCGATGAAAAACAAAAACATCACCTTGCATGATTCAGCTTATAAACTCAAAGCCATCCTGGATAGTACCAGCGAAGGCATGCTTTTAATAGGTACTGATTACAAAATTCTTTCCTTTAACAAGCAAGCACAGAAAAATGCATTGCTGGTATTCGGGAAGCCATTGCGTGAAATGGCCGATTTCAGAAGCTACTTTGCCGATGGTGAATTTGACAGTTTTGTACAACTGTCGCAAAAGGTATTTAAGGGTGAGCATCTGAGCCACGAAGCAAAAATGGCGAGCCAATGGTTTCATGTCCGTTATTATCCGGTATATGATGATAATGAAAAGCTTTTGGGCATTTCTATGAGTGCTGCCAATATAGACGAAAGGAAAAATGCGGAGGAGGCTCTTAGGAAAAGCAATAAGAAATACCAAGAGCTTTCATCTCTGTTGCGATTGATGGCAGATAACATGCCTGACATGCTTTGGGCAAAAAACCTAAATAAGGAATATATCTTCGCCAACAAAGCCATTTGCAGCAAATTGCTCAATGCCAAAGATACCGAAGAGCCATTGGGAAAGACCGATATGTTTTTTGCCTCGCGTGAACGTGCGTCTAAACCCGAGAACCCCGAGTGGCATACGTTTGGCGAAATATGCAGGGATTCAGACACCATAACGCTTGAAAACATGAAGCCCATGCAGTTTGATGAGTATGGCAATGTGAAAGGAAAGTTCCTGTTTCTGGATGTCCATAAGGCGCCGCTCTTCAATGATGATGGACAACTCATCGGGGTAGTGGGCTCAGGAAGAGATGTTACCGAAGCCAAAAAACAGGATGAGCAAATCAAAGTCACCAAAGAGACTTACGAAGGCATATTCAATTCTTTATCAGAGGCCATTTATGTGCATTATGAAGACGGAGTCTTTGTGGATGTCAATCGGGGTGCAGAAAAAATGTACGGCTACACAAAAGAAGAACTGATAGGGGAAAGCCCGGAGTATGTATCAGCACCCGGCTATAATGATTTGGAAGCGCTTAAAAAGGTTATTCATAAAGTTGGACAAACGGGAGTTTCACAAAGGGTTGAGTTTTGGGGCAAAAGAAAAAACGGCGAGGTTTTTCCAAAAGAAGTAATCATCAATAAAGGAAAATATTTTGGGAAAGACTGCATTATTGTAACCGCCCGGGATATTACCGAAAATAAAAGGGCTGAAACCGCGCAGAGAATCCAGTTCAACATTGCCCAAAAGATACATACAGCCAAAAACACCGAAGATTTTCTTGAAACCGTCAGAGACGAATTGAGTCAGCTTTTTGACACTAACAACTTTTTTGTGGCCTGTTATCATACCGAAAAGGATACCTTCAAGCCGCTGATTTTCCGGGATGAAATGGACAGCTTTGACGAATGGCCCGCAAGCCAATCCATTTCGGGACAGGTCGTTAAACTCGGTAAAACAGTTTTCCTGAGAGGAAGCGAGATAAATACATTCAGCCTAAAATACAATCTCGAGGTACTGGGCACAGATTCAGCATGCTGGCTTGGCGTTCCTTTATTTATTCAGAACCAGGTGGCTGGTGTGATGGTGATACAGCACTACACCAATCCAAATGCATACAGTGAATTTGATGTTACCCTGTTTGAGTTGGTAGCCCACGAAACAGGCATCTATCTTGAAAAGCAAAAAATGATCGAAGACCTGATAAAAGCCAAAGAACTTGCTGAGGAAAGCGACAGACTTAAATCTGCTTTCCTGGCCAACATGAGTCACGAAATACGCACGCCCATGAATGGCATTTTAGGTTTTGCAGAACTGCTAAAAGAACCTCATTTTTCTGGCGCAGAAAAGCAAAAATTCATTACGATCATTGAAAATAGCGGCAAGAGGATGCTCAATATCATAAATGACATTATCGATATTTCGAAGGTAGAGGCCGGCCTCATGAAACTCAAAAAAACGGATGTGAATATAAACGAATCAATCGAACATATCTGTGACTTCTTTAGACCGGAGGTGGAAGCAAAAGGGCTCAAGCTTTTGGTCAGTAATCCCTTGCCAGTGCATAAAGCCATCATTTTAACCGATGGGGAAAAATTGTATGCCATCCTTGTGAACCTTGTAAAAAACGCCATTAAATACACCGACAAAGGAGTTATTTATGTGGGTTGCGACATCGTAGAGACTGATGGCCGTGTGTCTGTGCAGTTTTATGTTAAAGACACGGGCATTGGAATTCCGGAAGATCGACAGGAGGCTATTTTCAAGCGCTTTATACAGGCTGATATAGAAGATAAAATGGCCCGGCAGGGAGCAGGGCTGGGGTTGGCCATTACCAAAGCATACATGGAAATGCTGGGAGGTGAAATTTGGGTCGAAAGCAAAGAGGGCGAGGGCTCTGTCTTTTATTTCTCCCTGCCTGCCGATGCTCGAGCAGATCACACAGCATCATAATATAAAGGGCATAACAGCTTGACTGGAACTTTGCAAACAATACTTTGCAAGTTTGATTTGGTGTAAACCCAAATAAAAAAACATTCGGACATAATCATGTATTCCTTGCTACATATACCGGCAAATCAGTCTCTGTGATCACCTCTGCGGTATCGCTGCCATAAA
>SLNX01000236.1 GCA_007132825.1 Bacteroidales bacterium
GTTTAGCTGTTTAGTTGTTTAGTTGTTTAGCTGTTTAGTCGTTTAGTTGATGGTTTTTATGCCGTAAAAACCCAAATCCAAGCTCCCAGCTTCCAGCTCCATAACTATCATGGTTTACGAAAATACGAAAAAACTACTGTTTTTCAACAAATGGAATCCAAAAGTCATTAGAAATGCTTATTATTGTATTGAAACAGGTTATATTTTTCGGGCGATACGAGACATCTGATAAATTTATAGCCGAAACTTATTTCAAAATGAATGCAAAAAGAATACTTGTTACCGGTGGTGCCGGTTTCATTGGCTCCCATCTGTGTGAAGCTTTACTCCGGGAAGGACATGATGTCATTTGTCTCGACAATTTCTTTACAGGGACAAAAAGCAACATCATTCACTTGATGGACAACCATCGTTTTGAACTTATCCGTCACGACATCACCAAAGAGATCTTTTTGGAGGTGGATGAGATCTACAATCTAGCCTGCCCGGCATCGCCCATTCATTATCAGATTAATCCGATTAAAACAATCAAAACATCCGTTATGGGAGCTATCCATATGCTGGGAATGGCAAAAAGGATTGGTGCCAAAGTATTACAAGCATCTACAAGCGAAGTATATGGAGACCCAAAAGTGCATCCACAAACGGAAAGTTACTGGGGCAATGTAAATCCGGTGGGTATCCGTTCATGTTATGATGAAGGGAAACGTTGTGCAGAAACCTTGTTTATGGATTATCATAACCAGAACAATGTCAGAATAAAAATTGCTCGCATTTTCAACACATATGGGCCCAAAATGCAACCCGACGACGGCAGGGTTATATCAAACATTATCGTTCAGGCATTGCAAAATAAACCCATAACAGTTTATGGCGACGGTAGTCAGTCAAGAAGTTTTCAATACATCGACGACCTGTTGGTCGCCCTGATCCAGTTTATGGACTGCGATGATTCGGTTACCGGACCAATAAACATTGGAAATGAGAAGGAATTTACTATTAAAGAGCTGACAGATATTGTGTTAGACATCACCAACTCAAAATCCGAAATCGAATATTTGCCATTGCCTGAGAATGATCCATTACAACGTTGTCCTGATGTAAGCTATGCGCGAACATTACTTAACTGGGAGGCGAAAATTGATCTCCGTGATGGTCTTATTAAAACCATTGCCTATTTTGATGAACTCCTGAGTCGTTAAAACTGTTAATAGTTACAGTTGTTAGTATTATACATCAAATCAAAATGAATACTTTTGTCACATGATACTTGTAACCGGAGGCACAGGGTTGGTAGGTTCACACCTGCTTTTTCAACTGGCATCAAAAGGCGCTCGTGTTCGTGCATTAAAGCGCGAAAGCAGCAACACGGAGTTGATACAGCGATTGTTTGCCTGGTATGATAAGGATAAGGGGGAAGATCTGTTTAAAAGCATTGAATGGGTCATTGGGGATGTGCTGGATATTTTCAGTCTGCAGGAATCGATGCAAGGGGTTGACACGATCTATCATTGTGCTGCCGTAGTTTCTTTTATGCCTGATGACCGGCATTTGATGATGAAAGCAAACATAGATGGAACTGCGAACATCGTTAACGCTGCCCTCACGAATAACATAAATAAATTCTGCCACTGCAGCAGCGTGGCCGCCCTTGGTAGTCCACAGAAAGGCAACCTGATTGATGAATCACTGGTTTGGAAGACATCCTCTTCCAACTCATGGTATGCCATCAGCAAATATGGCTCAGAGCGAGAAGTCTGGCGAGCATCTGAAGAGGGTTTGCCGGTAGTAATTGTAAATCCAACCGTTGTGATCGGTCCTGGGGATCCTGCCCGCTCGAGTGCGCAACTCTATCAGTCGGTCAAGAACGGAATGAAATTCTATACAAGTGGTGTAACAGGATTTGTGGATGCACGCGACGTTGCCGAAATCATGGTGAGACTCACCGAAAGCGATATCGTGAATCAAAGATTTATCCTGAGCAGTGAAGATCTTTCTTATAAGGAGCTGTTTACACTTTTTGCTCATTATTCAGGAGCTAAACCCCCAAAATACAAAGCAGGTCGCTTTCTGAGTGAAATAGCCTGGCGCCTCGAAAATGTCAGAAGCTTCATGACGGGGCAAAAACCTTTACTTTCCAGGGAAACTGCACGCAATGCCAACATCAAGCGATATTTTTCCAGTGAAAAGATCAAAAAAGCATTAAGTGTGGATTTCAGACCTGTGGAAAAGGCTGCAGAAAACACGTCACTCTTCTTCAGGAAGTACCCGGTATATCTGTCTCCTGACTTCAGAATGCCCTCTTAAGGCCCATCCATCTCTAAGTACAGGACTTGAACTGTGCAGCAAAATATGTTGAGGGTTTAGGGTTGAGGGTAGAATCAATAATCGATAATTAACAATTAACAATCAATAATACTTTTGATGGACTTTGTTAAACGACATAAATTAATAGCATACGCTTTAAGTGCCGGATTGATGCTTGCGTTGAGCTGGCCGGCACGGGGTTTCCCTCTTCTTGCTTTTGTTGCTTTCATTCCGTTGTTTTTCCTGGAAGACTATTTTTACCAAAATCGAAAGGAGAGGGGAAGCATTTACTTCTTTTTGTATGCATGGCTGGCTTTTTTTGTGTTTAATTTATTGACAACCTGGTGGATTATGTTCGCCACACTGCCGGGAATGATTGTTGCGGTCCTGTTAAACTCGATTTTCATGACCATCCCTTGGTGGCTGATGCATTTGAGCAGACGGATATTGCCCGGTAAGCAAAGTCCATTCTCAATTGTGTTTTTATGGCTGACCTTTGAATTTTTGCATGCACGCTGGGAGCTGAGCTGGAGTTGGCTCGACCTGGGCAATGTTTTTGCCGGATGGCCCGCATGGGTACAATGGTATGAAATTACCGGTACTGCAGGAGGCAGTTTATGGATACTACTGGTAAACCTGCTCCTTTTCTTTTCATTTTATAAATTTTTTTCTTTTGGATATTTTGATAAAAAAGCGCGTGCAAGCGCTGTATTAGCTGCAACCTTTTTCGTTTTTCCCGCTCTTTTGTCCTTCAATATGTGGATCAGTTATGAAGAGGGACACGATCCGGCTCACATTGTTGTGATACAACCGTCAGAAGACCCTTACGATCCGCCTGAAACACAAAGGGAGATTACCAGAAGAGTTGACTTGATGATTGAACTTGCTGACCGTAAAATTACTACCGATACCCGTTTTGTGATAGCCCCGGAGGCAGCGAATCCTGCAGGCATCTGGATGCACGAAGAGGAATACAACTATACTGTAAAGCGTTTGCGTCAGCATATTGCCAATAATCCAGGCATTGCCTGGGTGATGGGTACCTTTGTCTATGAGCTTTTTGACCCATACGGCGAAAAACCGGATGAAGCCCGCCCGTTGAGTCATACAGGCAGATACTTTGTTAGTTACAACTCTGTTGTTTTAATTGAAGAGGGACAACCGCTCAGGTACTACCATAAATCAAAACTGGTACCCGGCATTGAGCGGATGCCCTATTTCCGTTATTTGA
>SLNX01000016.1 GCA_007132825.1 Bacteroidales bacterium
ATCGACATCTTCAACGACAATGGCACACTTAGTGAGGCTGCCGAGCTTTACATTGGCGAGGATCGCTTTGTTGTCAGAAAAAAGATCAGCAAAGAACTGGAAGAGAAAGGCCATCTGATCAAAGTGGAGGAAATCACCAACAGCATTGGTTACTCAGAACGCACAGATGAGGTTATTGAGCCAAAACTTTCGCTGCAGTGGTTCCTGAAAATGGAGGACCTTGCGAAACCGGCGCTTGATGTGGTTATGAACGACACCATCCGGTTTCATCCACCTAAATTCAAGAACATCTACAAGCACTGGATGGAGAATGTCCGCGACTGGTGTATTAGCCGCCAGCTTTGGTGGGGACACCGGATTCCGGCATATTATCTTCCAAATGGCCAGTTTGTCGTGGCCGAAAACCGTGAAACGGCATTGATCCTTGCTCGCGACAAATATGACTCCAGTTTGAAGGATGAAGACCTGAAGCAGGACGAAGACGTGCTGGATACATGGTTTTCTTCCTGGCTATGGCCCATTTCGGTTTTCGATGGCATTAATGAGCCCGACAACAAGGAAATCAAGTATTATTACCCCACAAATGACCTGGTAACGGCACCGGAGATCCTGTTTTTCTGGGTTGCAAGAATGATTATGGCCGGACTTGAGTTCCGTAATGAGATTCCTTTTAAGAATGTTTATTTGCACGGCATTGTTCGCGACAAGCAGGGCAGAAAAATGTCGAAATCGCTAGGAAACTCACCTGATCCACTGGCACTTATCGACAAATACGGTGCTGACGGGGTCCGGGTTGGGATGCTTTTTAGTTCGCCCGCAGGCAATGACCTCCTGTTTGATGAGAGCCTTTGTGAACAGGGACGCAACTTCTGTAACAAAATATGGAATGCTTTCCGATTAACTCAAAGCTGGGAAGTATCGGAAAGCATAGGACAACCGGCGGAGGCAGCTACTGCTATCTCATGGTTTGAATCGAACCTGAACAAGGAAATCGAAACACTGGTGGATCATTTTGCCAAATTCCGTATTGCCGACGCGCTGATGTCGGTATATAAGCTCATCTGGGATGATTACTGTTCATGGTATCTGGAAATGGTGAAACCCGCTTTCGGAAAACCCATTGATCAGGCAACGTATGGTGCAACCATCACCTTTTTGAATAAGCTGATGCATCTGCTGCATCCATTTATGCCCTTTATCTCTGAAGAGATCTATCAGCAGATCAAAATGGATAATGACAGTGAAAGTATTACCGTTTCAACCATGCCTGTTGCTGAGAAGCACGATCCTGCCCTGAGCCGGAAGTTTGAATTTGCCCGCAAGGTGATCATGGCCATCAGAAACATGCGTCAGGACAAGAATATCTCGCAAAAAGAGGAATTGACGCTATTCATAAAGAAAAACAACAATGAAGCACCCGACACAACTTTTGACGGGATTGTTCAAAAGCTTTGCAATATCAGCCACCTCGACTATACGCAAAACAAGCCGGAGGGTTGCCATACAATCATCGTACAGTCTACGGAATTACACATTCCGCTGACACAGCACATCGATATTGAGAAGGAACAGGAAAACCTGAAGACAGAATTAAAATACCAGGAAGGGTTCCTGAAATCAACGGAGAAAAAGCTCGCAAATGAGAAGTTTGTCAGCAATGCCCCACAGCAGGTTGTTGCCAACGAACAGAAGAAGCGCGATGATGCGATTGCCAAGATCAATGTACTTCGCGAACAGTTAAAAAACCTGGAAGGGTAGCAAAAAGCTTACATTTTCAGCACCCTTATTGTCTGATAATATCCCTCTGTTCTGATCACAAACAGGAAGATGCCTGTTTCCATTTTTTCGTAAGCAGAAGACATACTCAGCTCGTGTGTCCCGGATTCAAGCAAACCATCGTAAATAGTAAAAAGATGTCGTCCGTGCATATCATAAAGGACTGCCTCAAATCGCTGCAGTTTTTCAAGCTCAACAACAAGGCGCGACTGTTCATTAACCGGATTGGGAAACAGTTGAACCGAAACATTTATTTCAGCAGTTTCCGGAATTGACACATCACTTTTGCCAACACCTTTCATGTACAGCTCCATGGCCGGGTCATTGCCTGCATTGCTCTCAAATAAAAGCGCTGCTTCAAAGAATCCCACTACGGTTGGAGAAAAAGAGATGATGATACTGATCTCCTCGCCAGGCTCAAGCGTATGAGGCCATGAAACAGTTCCGTCATCAAAAGCAAAAGCCTCATCACCTGATAGTTCTGGCGCATCCATAACAAGATCAAGGTTTCCAACATTGCTGATCAGCAGGGATTGCTCAACAGTATTATGCAGAAACACTTCATCAAAATCAATTGTATCGGGCACCAGCGAGATGATTGCAGCCTCTGTAACTCCAGTACCACTTAATGGTACAGTAACCACCTGCTGCTCCGGGTCATTGCTTTCAATAAACAAAGTAGCCGTGTATTCGATCTCCTCATAAGGAAAAAAGTAAACAGGAACAACCTCCTGCTCACCAGGCTCGATGGAGAATACAGGCATGTTTCTTTTAACCGGAAAAGAAAGATTGAACACATCGTCGCCTTCAAAAGAAAAATCATAAACCTCAAGAACTGCCATTCCTTCATTCTTTATATAGAGGTTTTTTGAAAATACGCCATCAATCACACCCTGACCAAATGCGAGTTCCTCTGGCCAGTAGGAGATGACAGGGTCCTGTGATGTTTCTGAGAACACGGCCAGAATATCGACATCCCCATCCAGTTGGAAAACAATATCTTCCTCAAAATACTCCGTACCATCAATAACCCATTTTTCAAAATGATACATCTCGTGTGCTTCAGCAACAAGAAAAACATTGGCCCCATCATTCACAAATTCTACACCTTCAAAAGGCATGATATTCCCTTGACCCTCTTTGCTGATATTTACGACAACAAGCGCATCCGACACCCCGTCTCCAAGTGCAATGTTAACGCGGGTGGTTTCATGATTATTCACCACAATATCAGAAACTGTAATGGTTTCGAATTGGGGTGCTACATAATTGATTGTATAATTACCCGCGAGCAGGGGGCGGTTATAATTCCCCAAAGGCAAGGTCGTAAAGATCTCCGAGTTAAAATAATCATAACCGGGTATGGATATCTCGGCAAATATTGGCTCTCCGGTATCGTTATCATAAACAAGGCCATGGACACCATAAGTTGACTGGCGGATATAATTCAACAGCGATCGGTAATTATACTCCCAATGTGCAGGCAATAATGCTGGATTCAGTAACTTTTGGTTGCTCAACTCCAGGGTAAACTCCCTGCAGCTTCTGTAATAATTGAAATAGTCCTGGCGACTGCCATAAATCACATACCAGTCGCCACCGTGGGTCACACCATCGCCCATTCCTGTCATGTAGCCGGACGGGCTGTGCGCGTGCACTGTGTCCACATATTCATACATCACAAACTCCCACCAGTCGTGATCGGCATGAGTATTCTGTGAAGAGGTCCAGCTGTCGAAGGGAAAATTAACCAG
>SLNX01000096.1 GCA_007132825.1 Bacteroidales bacterium
AGCAGCAGAATTAACCATAAATCATATTTTCATGAATTACGTTGAAATAAAATGTGCAGTTGAACCAGTGGAACCATGGTCTGAGATACTGATTGCGGAGCTCGCAGATGTTGGCTTTGAAAGCTTTTCAGAAGAGGATAACGGGTTTAAGGCATATGTTTCTGCATGCAGTTATCGTGCAAAAGCGGTAAAAGAGGTATTTGAAAGGAAGCGGGATCCGGGTCCGGAGAAACTGTCGTTTGAAGTAACAAAGATCGGCAGCAAAAACTGGAATGCCGTTTGGGAAGGTAATTTTGAGGCGGTTACCATTGCCGGCAAGTGTCACATAAGGGCCCCGTTTCACCCGAAACGGTCTGAAGTTGATTATGAAATCGTTATTGAACCCAAGATGTCGTTTGGTACCGGGCATCATGAAACCACTTCGCTGGTGGTGGAATGGCTGATTGAAACGGATCTTCAGGGGAAATCTGTTCTGGACATGGGCTGTGGCACCGGTGTCTTGGCAATTCTGGCATCAAAAAAGGGTGCAAAACCGGTTACCGCTATCGATAATTACCTTTTTGCTTATGAAAATACCATTGAAAACGCAGAAAGAAATGGTATATCTGATATGAAAGTTTTGCATGGGGATGCAAAATTACTTGGTGATGAAATGTTTGATGTTGTTATTGCTAATATCACCAGAAACGTTTTACTTGAAGATATGACAACCTACAACAAAGTTTTAAAACCTGGCGGAATGCTGTTTTTGAGCGGTTTTCTCTCTTTTGACAGGGATATTATCTTTGATGAAGCGATGCGGCTGGGTTTGCAAAATGGGGGTGATAAACATTTAAAAGACTGGATTTCCTTGAAACTCATCAAACCTTAATGTTATGTTTGAGCAACAAAGTATGTATCTATTGGGTTTTTTGATTTTTTTCGGAGCATATCTTATTGGTTCTGTGCCAACTGCTATCATTGCCGGTAAGTGGATTCGTGGCATTGATATCAGGGACCATGGGAGCGGGAATGCCGGAGCAACAAATGCCATGCGTGTCCTGGGTCCGAAAATCGGATTGAGTGTGCTTTTTATTGATGCGCTTAAAGGGATTGCAGCAGTCAGTCTCGCGCTTTTTATCAAAGATGCTTTTGTTTCTGAAGTGGTTTTTGTGATCTTTCAGCTTGCTTTAGGTGCGGCAGCAATTATCGGACATGTACTCCCAATTTTAGCGTCATTTAAAGGGGGAAAGGGTGTTGCAACGCTGGTTGGGATCATCATTATAATATTTTCCGAAGTATTTCTTATTTGTTTAGGGATATTCTTGCTTGTATTTCTGACGTCAAAATATGTCTCCCTGGCTTCATTAACAGCAGGAGTTTCCCTTCCGGTTGTTGCGGTTCTTGTTCAGGATGAGATCCTAATGCCCAAGTTGTTTTTTGCTGTTGCTGTGGCACTTTTTGTGCCTATAACTCATAGAAATAATATCAGGAGGTTGCTTCGTGGTGAGGAAAATAGGATAATTTTCAAAAAAAAATAGAAACTGTTGCGATTACTTTGTTTTCTTAATGATCATTTCTCCATTTTTTTGGTTATTTTTGTTAGGAAAGTTTTATAACTTAATTTTTTGAACGGTGAAAAAAAGGGTTTTGCTGATTTTGCTGGTAGCGGTCAACTTCATGTATGCCTGTTCGAGTGTTCCTATTACAGGGCGTCGCCAGTTACGTATGCTGCCTGAGGGTTTGCTTGGTGAAATGGCTGCGGCAAACTACCAGGGCTTTATGGATCAACATACCGTTGTGCCCGCTTCCGACCCGCGCGCACAAATGGTTCAACGATCAGGGGATAAAATATCGACCGCCGTTGTTAACTATCTGAGAGAAACTAACCAGGCATCAAGGGTTCAGGATTTTGACTGGGTTTTCAACCTTGTTGAAAGTGATCAGATCAATGCCTGGGCAATGCCTGGTGGCAAAGTCGCCATATATACCGGAATCCTTGATCTGACGCGTGATGAGAATGGCCTTGCCGTTGTGATGGCACATGAAATCGCACATATTGTGGCCAGGCATGGTAACGAGAGGATGAGTCAGCAGCTTGTTCTGGCTATGGGTGCAGTATCGCTTGATGTTGCACTGCGCGAAAAGCCGGAACTGACACGGGATATCTTCCTGCTTGCCTATGGGGTGGGAGGTACCCTTGGCAGCCTTGCCTATAGCCGCCAGCACGAATATGAAGCTGATAAACTGGGGATGGTTTTTATGGCTATGGCAGGCTATGACCCCACACATACCATCTCCTTCTGGGAAAGGATGCTTGCTTTGTCAGGAGGATCGCAACCTCCCGAGTTTTTAAGTACACACCCGGCGCATCAATCAAGGATTGATGCTGCCAGAAATTTTTTGCCCGAAGCCTTGACCTATTATAACAGATAGTAATTTTATAAAAAATGACCTGGTTGATCGTTTTAAGCCTTATTGTTGTAGGAATCATGTTCCTGCTCCTGGAGATTTTGGTGGTTCCGGGCTCTACTGTTGTTGGCCTTTTCGGTCTTGCACTCGTTATCGGTGGCATCGTAGTGTCTTTTAACCATTATGGTGTTGAAGTAGGTATCTTTACCCTTGCCGGTTCACTTGTCGCCAGCCTGGTGGGAATCGGCATTGCACTAAGGTCAAATACCTGGAAAAAGGCAATGCACAGCTCAGCAATTGATGGACGCGTGAATGTCGTCGAGCCGGATAAGGTTGTAAAAGGGGATGAGGGGATCAGCATTACCAGGCTGAATCCGATGGGAAAAGCCATGATTGGAGATGATTATTATGAGGTAAAATCCAAGGATAACCTCATCCCGGAAAATACACCCATTGTAGTTGTAAAAGTTGAAGGAAATAGAATTATTGTTAAATCAAAAGAGGAATAAATTATGGAAAACATTGGAGTCATTATTGCCATTGCCCTGGTGAGCATCGTGGGTTTATGGATCATTTTTTATTTTATCCCGGTAGGATTGTGGTTTTCAGCACTGGTTTCGGGTGTTCGGATCAGTCTTTTACAGCTCGTTCTGATGCGCTGGAGAAAAATCCCACCCGCTGTAATCGTGAATAACCTGATTTCGGCAACCAAGGCCGGACTTACCCTTAACCGGAATGACCTGGAGGCACATTACCTGGCCGGTGGTCGCGTTAAGGCAGTCGTAAATGCTTTGATCAGTGCCGATAAGGCAAACATACCACTGGATTTTAAAACCGCAACCGCCATTGACCTCGCCGGACGAGATGTGCTGGAAGCCGTGCAGATGTCGGTTAAGCCTAAGGTTATCAACACGCCACCGGTGGCTGCCGTGGCAAAAGATGGTATCCAGCTCATTGCCAAAGCAAGGGTTACCCTGCGTGCAAACATCAAGCAGCTGGTCGGAGGGGCCGGTGAAGAAACCATCCTCGCCAGGGTAGGTGAAGGAATTGTGACTTCAATTGGTTCTGCCCAGCACCACAAACAGGTTTTGGAGAA
>SLNX01000087.1 GCA_007132825.1 Bacteroidales bacterium
GCATGAGCAAGCAGGCCGCGAGCACAAAATAAGGTTGAGATTAAGGTTAAGAATAAGAATAAGATATTCAGAATCCTCCTGTCTTCCTGAACAAAGCCTTGCGAAGTGAAGGATCTGTTAGCTTCTTTGAGAATTCTTCGCCAGCGCATATCTCAATCTTAACCTAAACCTTAATTCTCATATTGGTTGCCAAAGAAAAAGTACATCCAAAAAAGATGGCTAAAAAAACATCTAAAGGTGATTATTCTGGGTGCTGCAACGCACAAAACAGTTGATGTTATTGTTAATAATGAGGTTGATGATATTTGCCGGGGAAAGGATATTAGCCATACGGCTTGTGTATGACACAGAATCAATAATTATAATCACTGATCGAAAATCGTTTAACTGCGCATACAAATGATATTTCGGGTATCGGGTAGAGATTGGAAAAAATATTGGCGGGAAAACGGGATAAATATTTAGAATTTAATGAATCCGACGAATAGAAAATCAGTTCCGACGTAATATACAGATTACTTATTTGATTTTAGGGCTGATTTATTAAGTATGCCATTCACAAAGTTATCCCACGAAAAACGTTTTTTCTCCTGTTTTACGGCATGAATCATCTCTTCAGATCTGTGATTTTTAAAAAAATCCTCGATGGAAGAAGCAATATCAGATGGGTCGGGGGTTACTACATATCCTGCTTCGCTATGTTTCACCATTTCGGGCAATCCCCCCACACGGGTAACCAGCATTGGCTTGTCGAAATGGTAGGCAACCTGGGTTACGCCACTTTGTGTTGCATTTTTGTAGGGTTGTGTAACCAGATCAGCGGCGCAAAAGTAATTTCGAACCTGATCATTGGGGATAAATTCCGTGTGCCAATAAATCCGGTCCATCACCTCACATTCTCTGGCTAGGTTATGGTAGCTGTCCGGTTTCACATAAAACTCACCGGCCACCAGCAGCTTCACATTTAGATTTTTCAATCGTTCATCCGAAAGTGCACGAATGAGCAGATCTAGTCCTTTGTATTCACGGATAAAACCAAAGAACAGAATAATGTTTTCATTTGGTGGTATATCCAGCAATTTGCGGGCATCAGCTTTCGACAAGGACTCTCCAAAGTTGTCATACAAAGGATGTGGGTACAATCCGATTTTTTCACGGGGTATCTTAAAGCTTTCCAGGTCACGCTGCACCTGCTTTGTCATACAGATGAATGCATCTGGCTTCTTCACAAAATATCGGGTTAACAGCTTGTCGCCCAGTCGCCTTTCGTGCGGAATGATGTTATCGGCTATCGCCACAACGCGGGTGTGTTGGTTTTTTTTTACAATGGCCGCAATCCGGCCCAGGCAGGGTGCCATGAACGGCAGCCAATATCGGATCAGCAAAAGGTCAGGCTGCATCTTTTTCAGCTCCTTCCCCACTTTTTGCCAGTTGAACGGATTGATGCTGTTTACCCTGACTTTGATATCCAAATCAGTCGGTTTTTCATCCTCCGAATACTGGCTTTTTCCCGGGAACAGCAGTTTTGGGTATTGAAGGGAAAACGTATAGATTGTCACTTGATGGCCGGCCTCTGTGAAAGCACGTGCCAGTCGCTCGTTAAAGGTTGCCAGTCCGCCACCTCTCAATGGGTATGCTGATCCAAGTATGACAATCTTAGGCATGGAGGAAACGGTTACTGGTTAACGGGGGTTCTGAGGTTTGTTGTGGTCTTTTTCAACTGATATAAATTTCTATCGGGTGCACTTCGGGAGATCAGTTCACCAAGAAAACCGGCAATAATCAGCTGGGTTCCTAAAATCATGGCGAGCAATCCAAAATAGAAAAGGGGACGTTCCGTCATTCGGTATTCCATCAGGAAGAATTTGCCGTAGGCAAGGTATCCGGCGATTAGAAAACCCGCCAGGAAAAGAAGTGTCCCGAAAAGCCCGAAAAAGTGCATCGGACGTTGGCCAAATCGCGACATGAAGCTGATGGTCAGCAGGTCAAGAAATCCTTTAAAAAAGCGACCAGGACCATATTTTGTCTTTCCATGCTTGCGTTCCTGGTGTTTTACTACCTTTTCACCTATGTGTCCGAAACCTGCCCTTTTGGCCAAAACCGGAATGTACCTATGCATTTCCCCGTAAACCTCTATCGACTTTACCAATTGCCGGCGGTAGGCTTTCAGTCCGCAATTGAAATCGTGAAGGCGAATACCGGATGCCAGTCGTGTAACAAAGTTAAAAAGCTTGGTGGGTATGGTCTTGGAAATCGGGTCATACCTTTTCTTTTTCCAGCCACTTACCAGGTCATAACCCTCCTTAGTGATCATTCTGTATAGTTCAGGAATTTCATCAGGACTGTCCTGCAGGTCCGCATCCATCGTGATCACCACCTCCCCTTCCGCATGCTGGAAACCCACGTTAAGTGCAGCGGCCTTTCCATAGTTTCTGCGAAAGCTGATTCCGTGTACATTTGGGTTGGCTGCTGCGATTTTTTCAATGACAGTCCAGGAGTTATCCTTACTTCCATCATCAACAAAAAGGATCTCATACGAAAAACCGTGCTTATCCATTACGCTGTCGATCCAATCGTAAAGCTCCGACAGCGATTCCTCTTCATTAAAAAGCGGTATGACGATGGATATATCCATTATGCTGGGGGTTATTTGGTTGATTGGTTGATTCGATTATTGGATTCTTATTAATAGAACTGATCTGATGTCTGTAAATTTAATGAATTTTTTCTTCATAAAGAAAAACCATTTGTACATACAATCATATTTAAATACATATACTATTAAGCGTTATTATTTGTATCCACAGATTCACAGAAATTATTATACAAATTTCCACAAATTATGTTCTGATACTACCCTTCCAGCTTTGAGCTTCCAGCTTCGAGCCATTATTACCGTTCACCGATAAGCATCACACACCGCGTTCCCCCACAAAGTGCTGTTCCTTGTGCTTAAACAATACATTGAAGGTGGTAAGGGAGCCATAAATGCGGGTGATGTATTGCTGCAGGTTGATTTTCTCCTCTTCGGCAAGTTTTTCATTGTTGTTGATCCGTTGTTCCAACACGCGCAAGCGCTCACGAACCAGCACGATTTTCTTAAAGAAAGTGTCGATCGGGATCTCCTTGGGCTGTAATGTTGTCGAGCCGGGCTTCAGGATCATGGTTCCCTTCTTCCAGCGATCGCCCATTTCAACCACCTCCGGAAAGTCGGCATAGCGCCGCAATACGTTGGTAAACACTTTTTCGAGCTCAGCCAGACTTATTGAAGGGCCACCCCCACCCGATTCATCTGTCTCAATGTGAGAATCTTCCAATAGTTTCAATCCGGTAAAGCTGTTGGCGATCTCCTTGTCGCCCTTATGCAGAAAAAATATCCTTGTTGTTGTTAACGACTGTTTCGTTACCACACCCACACCAAACTGCGGGTGCTCCACTTTTGCACCTATGCTGAATTCTGATGTTTCCATATTATAAAA
>SLNX01000040.1 GCA_007132825.1 Bacteroidales bacterium
AAACCGAAAGTGGTCTGAAATATGTTTTCCACGAGCGAAGTGGTAACGAAAAGGCTGAACTGGGTAAGGTGCTGAGCATGCACATGTCGTACAGCATTAACGACAGTGTTATTTTTAACAGTGCCGACATGGATATGCCTGTATACATGCCACTGGCACCATCAGGTTATCCGGGCGACATTTATGAAGCCATGGGGATGATGGCCATTGGCGACAGTGCCTCCTTTAAACTGAATGCCACAGACTTTTTTGTCGGAACTGCCGGTATGATGGAAGCACCTCCGTTTGTTGGCGCGAATGACGACATGCTGTTTCACATTCGCCTGATAGCTGCTTTTAATGATGAGGAGTTTGCTATGGAAGAGCAAAGGATCATGGAAGAACAAATGCAAAAAAACTTGCTTCGCGCAGAGCAGGAAGATGATATCTTGCTTGAATACATCAGGGATGAGGGAATAGACGTTGAACCTACAGCCAGCGGACTCTATTTTATACAACATGAAAAAGGCGATGGCAGAAGAGTGGAATCGGGCGATCTTGTTTCTGTACATTATGAAGGCAGATTGCTTGATGGAACTGTTTTTGATTCTTCCTACGATAGGGGAGAACCTATCGAGTTTATCGTAGGCCAGGGATGGGTGATCTCCGGCTGGGACGAAGGGATCAACATGATGCACGTGGGTGGAAAGGCAACACTGGTAATCCCATCATATCTTGGCTATGGCGAAAGGGCTGATATTCCGGTAATACCCCCCTACAGTACCTTGGTTTTTGATGTGGAGGTGGTCGATGCACAGGACCCTCAATAAACATTGTCAAATCATTAATTTGTGATTGCGATGCACAAGTTCTTAACGTGGCTTTTGATGGCATTTTTGCTGTCTGCACTGATGCTCAACAGCTGTAGCCTGTTTCAGGTAACAGAAAAAGAGGATAAACCACCCCCACCGGAAGTGGAAGAAGATCTACCTGATCATGAACATCCTGAAGCGGAGGTGATAGACCTTACGGAAACAGAAGCCATTGAAAGAGAATCAACGGCTTATGGCATTGAGTATTCCATGCTTGAATACGGTGACGGTCAGCTACTCAGGGAGAATATGCGTGTTTCACTACATTATGCCGGATATCTGGCTGAAAACAGAAATATGTTCGACAGCTCCTATGAGCGCGGAGAACCCTTATCATTTGTTCTGGGTTCAGGCATGGTAATCGAGGGATGGGAAAAGGCACTGCCTTACCTCAGGGTTGGCGATAAAGCCCGATTATGGATCCCAAATGAACTGGCTTATGGTGAATCGGGCAGAGGTCCCATTCCGCCTGGTGCCGATCTGATATTTGACTTGGAGATTCTTGATGCTGAGGAGGTTGAAGTTCCGAAACCCTTCGTCATTGATCAACAGGATACCCTTATTACCGAGTCGGGATTGCAGCTATTCATGAAGCGGGAAGGCAGCGGCGAACTGCCCGTTCCGGGAAATGTCCTTGTGGTTCACTACTCAGGATTCCTGAGCGATAGCACCCTGTTTGACTCATCCTTGCAACGTGGCGTTCCCATCCGGTTCGTGTTGGGTGCATCACAGGTGATCAGGGGCTGGGACGAAGGATTCGCCCTGCTCAAAGAGGGGTCTAAAGCCAGAATGATTCTCCCGCCATGGTTGGCCTATGGTGAGAAAGGTGCCGGACCGATACCACCTGACGAAACCATCTTCTTTGATGTGGAACTTTTGGAGGTGCACAGGTAAATGAACTTTAAATCATTTCATTTAAGCAGTTTTTTGTGTTAATTTTATATATAATATATTGATTTACAGGTGAATACTTTTTGGGGTATACGTCGTTATTAATTATTCTTGTGTATGGAAATCTTACAAATTTCGTGGGACGCCAGTCCTGAAATATTCAGAATCGGAAGCTTGTCGGTTCGTTGGTACGGCCTTTTCTGGGCACTCTCTTTCTACATCGGTTATGAGATTATGATTCGCATTTTTAAGAACGAAAAAATACCATTGAATCAGGCTGACAGCCTATTGATATACATGGCTGCCGGCAGCATTATCGGTGCCAGGCTGGGGCATTGTTTTTTTTATGACTGGTCCTATTATTCCCAGAACCTGATTGAAGTGCTCTACATCTGGCAAGGTGGACTGGCCAGTCATGGTGGCGCCATCGGCATTGTGATCGCCTTGTGGCTGTATAAGAAAAAGTATCCAAAACCCGGTTACCTGTGGCTGCTCGACCGCCTTGTGATTCCCATTTCACTGGCCGCATTCTTTATTCGTATGGGCAACCTGATGAATTCTGAAATATACGGGATCGAAACAGCCCTGCCGTGGGGATTCATCTTCGAAAACAGGGGAGAGGTAGTACCCAAGCACCCAACCCAGCTTTATGAAGGATTTACTTATCTGGCTTTGTTTATAGGCCTTTTGATCCTTTACATCAAAAAGCACAAAACCCTTGTTCCCGGATTCATTGCCGGCGTATTTGCCGTGGTGATGTTTACCGCCCGTTTCCTGATCGAATTCATCAAAGAACCACAATCGGCATTTGAGGAAACCATGTTGCTCAACATGGGTCAGATTTTAAGCATTCCGCTGATCATTGCGGGGGTAGTTTTTCTTTACCTGGCCATCAAAAGGAAGGAACTGCTGCTACCGAAACAATAAAAAGATCGCCGGACGTTTATGCATGTTGGGCAGTTTTTGCTGTAACCACGTTTTAATGCTTTGGGTGCGGATGAACTCATTCTGTGTTGTCAGGTCAGCGGCTATGCAGAACATGGTATCCGGACGGCAGCTTTTCAAAACATCTTCAAGCATTTGCATATTCCTGAAGGGGGTTTCCATAAAAATCTGGGTTGTACCTGTTTGTTCTGCAAGTTTTTCCAATTGTTTGAGCTGATTTGTCCTTTGCTGTTTCTGAATGGGAAGGTAACCGTGAAACTGAAATGCCTGACCGTTCATTCCTGAAGCCATCAGCGCCAGCATGATGGAACTGGGTCCGACAAGCGGTTTTACCCGAATCCCCATTTGGTGGGCCTGTGCAACAATCATCTGACCGGGGTCTGCAATGCACGGACAACCGGCCTCAGACAGCAATCCGATTGAACTGCCGGAGCTTGCCGGGAGAATAAATGTGGTAAGTTCGTGCAGTGTGGTATGCTTATTCAAAATGTGAAAAGTAACCTCATCAAATGGATGCTGGTAGCCTGCCAGCTTCAAAAACCGCCTGGCACTGCGCAGGTTTTCCACAATAAAGACCTTCAGGTTATTGATGATCTTACGATGTCCTTCAGGCCATGATTCGTCGATGGGTGCTTCACCCAACAAGGTTGGGATCAGGTACAAGACACCTTTTTGCTTATCTGTCTCCATGGATATCGGTTAGGGTTAATGTTTGCCAAAGTGTTGCGGATCCAGCCACGGCAGGTTCATCAAATCCACATTGCCCCCCGAAAGGATGAT
>SLNX01000129.1 GCA_007132825.1 Bacteroidales bacterium
GAGTTAATGGAAAAATACGGATTGACAGCATCAAATATTGTTGAAAAATGTTTGAAGGTCATGAGGAGAAAGTAAGTAAGAACCATTTTTGGTATGAAACAGTTTTCTGATGAAGAGCTGCTGAATATGTTTTTTGAAGGTGATAATCCCGATTATGCCTTCAATCTGATCGTCAGAAAACACCAGGAGGCTATTTACCGGCATGTAAGAAGGATGGTGATCAGCCACGATGATGCCAACGATATTGTACAGGATGTTTTTGTAAAAGCATGGCAGAAATTGTCCGGTTTTAGAAAAGATTCAGCTTTGTATACCTGGCTGTATCGGATTGCCACCAATGAGGCTCTTACATTTCTGAAAAGAAAAAAAAACAGGTTCTTCCTTCCGCTGCATGATGTAAGCAAACAACTGGAAGAATCATTGGAGTCAGATGTTTACTATAAGGGTTCAGATATTGAGAAGAAAATCCAAAAAGCAATTCTCAAGCTCCCCGACAAACAAAGAGCTGTGTTTAATCTCAGGTATTATGATGAGATGAAATATGAAGATATGGCAGAGGTGATGAATACATCCGTAGGTGCTTTGAAAGCATCTTACCATCATGCAGTGAAAAAGATTGAACTATTCATTAGCAACTGATTAAACCTTTATGACCTTTAGGCATCTAAACTATATATCATCATGAAAGAATTTGAACATAAGGATCCCGGTATCAGGGAAGAGCTGAAAAAGATTGGAAGCAATCTTGGACACCATGGGTCTGATGATGGCTTCAGGGTGCCAGAGAATTATTTTTCGCAGCTGCCAAACAGCATTCAGGATAGCATTCAGCAACAGCGAAAACAGCAGCCCGTATTCAGTGTCATCCCTGCAAAAAGGCTTTGGCCCGTATTGGCGAGCATTGTTTTGTTGGTTGGGCTGACATTCAGCGTTTTCCTGATTCAAAGAAATGGTGTCAATGGCCTTCTGGCCGAAGAAGATCCCACTTATGAAGTGGAATACCTGATCAATAACCCCACCTTTGGCCAGTATCTTTTTTATGAAGCCATGCTGGAATCGGACCTGACGGCCCAGGAGATCATGTACGATATGGGGCCCGATGATTTTGATGATTCCGATGCCTACGATGAACTTATGGAGCAACTTTTTGAAAAAGCAAACTATTTTGGGATTGAAAGCAGCTATCTGCTTTCATACCTTGATTAACAATACAACGACCATGCAAAATTTTTTTATAGCCATCATTGCTTTATTGATAACCTCGGGCTTGGCTGCGCAGCCAGGACGTTCAGATTTTAGATCAGGGCCTCAAATGCAGGAGAGAAAAGAAGCCATTGAAGCCAGAAAGGTTGCATATATTACCAAGAAACTGGACCTGACGCCCGCTGAAGCCCAGTTGTTCTGGCCAATTTATAATGCCTACAACCGAGAAGTTGATGAACTTTCTGAGTTAATACGGACCAAAAGAGCAGAAATGCCTCCTGTTTCAGAAATGGACGAAGCACAAGCCGCCGAATTTGTTGAAGATGAAGTTTACCGGTTTGAGAAAGCTGCCGAGCTGAGAAGAGAATATACAGAAAAGATGCTGGAGGTAATATCCGTGGAAAAAGTGGCATTGCTCTTTGAGGCCGAGAGGAGTTTTAACAGGATGCTTTTCCGCGAGGCACAGCGGCGGCACAGAATGGATAGCCGAAGAGGGCAGGAGTAACTTAAATCACAGTGGCAGCAGATCTCCTAATCCATCCGATGTTGCCATCTGGCAACCGTACCTCATACCAGTCATTCAGCTCACCGGTAATCTCCAACTTCCTGCCCTCGTGGATCACAAAAACATCCACCGCACTTTCTGAGGGGGCACTCTTTGCCGTAACCCGTGGTGTCATCACTATTGCCTCGCGCACTAAATAATGTCGTTCGTATTGTCTGTTTGCTCCATAAAGAGAAATTAAAAACAATAGAAGCATAAAAACGGAAGCGGCAAGGAAAATTTGCTTTTGTATCCTGTTTTTCATTATGAATAATAATGCAACAAAAAGACTGAACAAAGTAATAAAAACAATAGCAGTGATGGCCCATCCATCTACAGACTGAAGTTGCAGAATTGAATCGTGCCATTCAATGAAAAACAGCCTTGGTATAGGCTCAGAACGGTCCCCGATCCTTGCTCTCGACACCCGAAGGTTGTGTTGAATGTTATCATCAGATGGGTTTAAACGCAATGCCCTTTCGTAATTCAATATGGCCTTGGCGTATTGTCCGGTTTTGTGGTATGCATTTCCTAAATTGTAGTATAAAACCGCTGACTCCACCTCCATGCCGGTAATTCGCTCATAGAGGTCAATCGCCTTATGGTATGACTCATCAATGTAGGCCTCATTGGCTTTTTTCATCAATAATTCTGGCGTTTCTGAAAAGAGGGGAGTGGTTAACAACGCCACCAATAATGTATAAATTATCGATCTGGCCATTATCATTTGCTTTTTGATGATTGTTTTCGCATTTCCTTTTCGATGGTTACAATTGTTTGCATTGCCTTGTCGTAAGTTTCCTGCATTGGGTTTTCAAAACCTGCAGGGGCAAACCGGGCATATTCACATTCCGACAGAGTTTCCAGAAATTCCTCAGCCAGGTGTTCCGAAACGTTTTTAACACTGAAGGCATTGGCAACGTTTTTTTTGTTCAGCTGCGCCACAGGGATGTTGAGCCGGTCTGAAACGTACCCCCACAATGTCCTGAAAATCTCATCAAAGAAAGCCTGATGATTTTTCGCCTTCATGAACTTATGTGCTTGCACAAGCCTTTTTCGGGCAAGCTTTTGTGCTCTTTTTGTCCTTAGTGCCACCCTGTCGTTACGCAATTTCAACGATCTCCGGTAAAGGATCAGCACAATGATCAAAATGAAAACCGGAGTGAACAGTAACAGATAAAAGGTCGTACTCTTGTAAAACAACATCCCTTGAATGCGCCAGCTTACCGCTTGTGTTTGTATGAACCGAATCTCATTCGAAAACAGGGAAACATCCTGTTGTTGCAAATGTTGCCCCTCTGTAAACTCTTCCCCGCTGACAATCAACTCAAATGGTCCTGCTTTCCGGGTGATGTATCTTTTTTGATCTGGGTCAAAAAAGCTAAAACCTATCTCCGGTATGGTGATCATTCCACCCGATCTGGGAATGATCAGATATTCAAAGGTCCGGTTGCCACGAATGCCATTTCTATCTCTTCTCACACCATCATCAACCCGGGCGTCAAAAACCTCCAGCGTAGGAGGAAAGGCAATTGCCGGTTCTTCAATCATCCTGACGTTTCCACTGCCACTTATGGTTAGAATAAGATTTGTTGCGTCATTTACCTCCAGTTCCAAAGGGTGGAGTTGTGCTTCAAAATCAAATCTACCAACGAGGCCAGTAAAGTTTGCCGGCCTGCTTTCGGTTGGCAAAGGCTTAACATCCAGCGATAA
>SLNX01000148.1 GCA_007132825.1 Bacteroidales bacterium
AATACATCCATCGCAACCAGCTCAATTTCTTTCTTGTTGATGCCGATTACACCCACGCCCATGTTGTTGGTGCCGGGGTCTATGCCCAATATGATCTTTTCGTAATTCAAGACAGGTAAAATTGCAAAAAAATGTTTACATAAAAAAATTAATTGACATTTTTGACAGGTCAAGCCCTGTGATTACAATTTTTATTTTTCACTTTTCACTTTACACTTTTCACTTAATAAACTACCTTTGCGCATTAAGACCTTGTTTTTTATTTTGATTTTTAATTATGGATACAGATAAACCGGTTGTTATAGGCATCAGTCATGGCGACGTAAACGGGATCAGCTATGAGGTCATAATCAAGGCTCTTTCCGACACCCGCATGCTTGATTTTTTCACACCTGTGGTATATGGCTCTTCAAAAGTTGCCTCCTACTTTAAAAAAACGCTTGGGATCCACGATTTCAACTTTCATGTGATCCGGTCAGCAGATCAGGCATTGCCGGGGAAAGCAAATCTGGTAAATGTTTTTTCTGATGAGATCAAAATTGAGCTTGGGCAAAATACAACCGTTGCCGGTCAGGCAGCACTACAATCGTTGGAGTCGGCCACGGGCGATCTCGCTAAAGGACAAATAGATGCTCTGGTTACTGCTCCGATCAACAAACAAAACATTCAAAGCAAATCCTTCGACTTTCCTGGTCATACGGAATACCTTACCCGAAAGTTCGGGGCTGATGAGAGCCTGATGCTGATGGTGAGCAATACAACACGCATTGGTGTGATTACCGGACATATTCCACTCAGGGAGGTTCCCGGAAAGATCACAAAAGAGGAGATCCTGAAGAAAGTAAGAATCATGAATCAATCCCTGCAAAACGACTTTGGTATCAGGAAGCCCAGGATTGCACTCCTGGGGTTAAATCCGCATGCCGGGGATAAAGGGGTGATCGGACTTGAGGAACAGGAGGTGATCATTCCCGCCATTCGTGAGGCTTTCGACAATGGAATGCTCGTTTTTGGACCCTATCCTGCCGATGGCTTTTTTGGCTCATCCGCTTTCAACAATTTTGATGGCATCCTTACCATGTATCACGATCAGGGCCTGATACCATTTAAAACACTTGCCTTTAAAAGCGGTGTAAATTTTACCGCCGGCCTTCCCGTTGTTCGTACATCCCCTGCGCATGGTACCGCTTTCGATATTGCCGGTAAAAACATAGCCAGTGCAGATGCTTTTCGTGAAGCCATTTACCTGGCTATGGATGTGGTAAAAAACAGAAGAATGAATGAATCGCTACTGGAAAATCCACTTGATGTTAAAGATACATACGACGAAAACAATAACGAGTGATTCAGATTATCCGCGTCGGCTTAACGATTCAAAATGACACTCAACACTGCTTACGCTCTCCATGAGGTTATAAAAGCCGTTCAGGGCAAACCGGTTGGTGCTGTTTCCGATAAGGTAAGGATAAGATTCCTCTTACTGGATAGTCGGCAACTGATTGCTCCAGAACATACCCTGTTTTTTGCCATCAAAACAAATAAAAACGATGGACACCTGTATGTTGAGGAGTTGCTCCGGAAGGGGGTGCGTAATTTCATAGTGGAAGTTGCTGAAAAGAACTGGATCAACAATTTTCCTGATGCCTGCTTCATCCAGCATGAGGATCCATTGACTGCCCTTCAACTCCTTGCAAGGCATCATCGCAGGAAAAACAATCCAAAAGTTATTGGCATTACCGGGAGCAATGGAAAAACCATTGTTAAAGAGTGGTTGCATCAGCTGCTTTATGACGAAAAACAGATTGTTCGCAGTCCGAAAAGTTACAATTCCCAAATTGGGGTACCCCTTTCCGTTTGGCTGATTGAACCTCAGCATGAGCTGGGTATTTTTGAAGCGGGGATATCCAGGCCCGGTGAGATGGATAAACTTCAGCAAATTCTCGACCCACATGTTGGGATTTTTACCAATATTGGTTCTGCCCATGATGAAGGTTTTATCTCCAGAACACAAAAAATTGAAGAAAAGCTCAATTTGTTCCACTCCTGTCGCGCCCTGATTTATTGCTGTGATCAGCAGAATGTTCACCTTGCTGTTCAGGAATGGCACAAAAAGCACAAACACGTTCAGCTTTTCACCTGGGGCTTTGAAATGGATGCAACGCTCCAAATAATCAATGTTGAAAAAGCGGATAACCAAACCCTGATTGCGGCAAGATATCGTGGCAAAAGGTTCCTGATCTCCATACCTTTTCTTGATGATGCATCCATAGAGAATACCCTGCATTGTCTCGCTTACTTAAAATATGCAGGATATGCTGATGCCAAAATTATCCCCCGCTTCAGCAAACTACAGCCAGTGGCTATGCGGCTCGAAATGAAAGAGGGTTTGAATGATTCCATTGTGATCAACGACAGTTACAACTCTGACCTCCAATCTTTGGCTATTGCGCTCGATTTTCTGGGAAATCAGGCCCGCCATAAAAGAAAAACACTGATCCTTTCAGACATCTTGCAGAGCGGCGTTGAGCCCGAAATACTGTATTCCAGGGTGGCAGATCTGGTCAGAAGTCATAATATTCAACGGTTTATCGGAATTGGGTCTGAAATAGAGTCACAGTCACACCTTTTTTCCGAATCTTCCCTGTTTTTTAATGACACCGAAGCGTTTGTCAGCGATTTTGATCTTCATACTTTGCAAAAAGAGGCAATTTTGCTGAAGGGGGCTCGGGTTTTTGGGTTTGAACGTCTGAGCAACCTGCTTCAGCAAAAAGATCATCAAACCATTTTGGAGATCAATCTGGATGCACTCATTCACAACCTCAACGTATTTCGCTCGATGCTGAGACCCGGCACAAAAACCATGTGTATGGTAAAAGCTTTCTCTTATGGAAGCGGCACGGTTGAAGTGGCACGGATGCTGCAATTCCACCAGGTCGATTACCTGGCCGTTGCTTATGCAGATGAAGGAAAAATATTGAGGGAAGGCGGTGTGGATATGCCCATTGTTGTCATGAACCCGGAGATACGCACTTTTGAAACCCTTTTTGAATTCCGGCTGGAGCCCGAAATATATGGATTTCCTCTGCTAAAGAAGCTGATCCGTGCCCTGGCGCAAGAAACGGTACACGAAAAACCTATAAGTTTTCCCATACACGTCAAACTGGATACCGGCATGCATCGTTTGGGCTTTATGCCAGATGACGCCGAGCCCCTGATAGATCTCTTGAAGGCCAATCCGCACATTCGTGTGGCTTCTGTTTTTTCCCATCTTGCTGCCAGTGAGGATTCCGGACAGGACCCCTTTACCCGCATGCAAATTGAATTGTTTCAGCGATTGTGCGATGCCATTCAAAATGCTTTGGGATATCCCTTTCTGCGCCATATTGCCAATTCTTCGGCCATTTCCCGATTTCCAGAGGCGCATTTTGACATGGTTCGTC
>SLNX01000205.1 GCA_007132825.1 Bacteroidales bacterium
AAGTTTGTCATTACGTTTACATTATTATTCCATGATGACATACTGCCGGGGGCGCTCCATCTGATTATATGCTCCTCGATTTCCGGTTGAATGGCTTGCTTCATCTCTTCGATTATTGCCACCACTCTGGAAGGTTGGAAGTATGTGTTAAGCAGATCTGCAAAACGGTTGATAAACCCGGTCTGAAACTCCGGGTTTACAAGCAATCTTCTGAGCAGCAGGGTCGACCAGGGTGGATTTGGCCAACCGGGACCGTCAGGATCGGTGGCAAATTCCAGTGTGTTGTGGGTGAAAGCATTTGTGCCGCCCATAAACCCAAAGCCGAAATCTGTATCATATAACATCCATCGCCAGCGTCCGTCATGTCCTGTTGGAGCATTGGGGAGATATTCATAAGTGCGCAGGCGCCAGAAATCTATATTGTTTCCAGGCCAATCGGTATTTCGGGAATAAATCTGCGCGATGTTGTAATCGATGAAGTTGGAGATATCCATTTGCGTTTGGATATATTCGTAATGCTGAGGTTGGCTCATGTCGTTATCTGCCAGATATGAGCGCATGGCAATATAATGCTCTGAATTGCCTTCCTTAATGTTGGCATTCCCATCTAGAAGGTCAATGTTTTCGCCATCCACACCGTAAACTCTGGCCAGATAATGCTTGTCATATCGTTCCCTGAAATTGTGAATGCCCCAGTATTCACCATTAATAAAGACAATTGCCGGCTGGTAATCCTGGGTGTCAAAATCCAGCCCATCCACGATCTGTTGTATAGCCGCATCCCTGAAAAGGGTGTGTCCTGTGTCATTGCCAGAGTTGCGCAGCATAAGTCTGTTAAAGCTATTGTATATACTTTCAGGGAAAATAGGGTAATTAAAATACTGTTCTCCAAAACGGTTTCTTGCATACAGTCGCAGCGATTTATTAGGAAAAGCACGTGACCAGCCACCATGTATCCGCACGCCAATGTCTTGTCTTAAATCTGCCTTGCTATTGCCGGGAGCAAATATTTCCATGTGCGCTGGATATTCCCATTCACCGCCTCTTCGCCAGTAATTACCCGGCGAGCCACCATTGGCAATTGCCCAGTTATTGGCTTCCCGCCAGTTGTCAAAATCAACGCCTGCTACATATATCCCATCATTATAATCAAAAAAATAGTTCTCCTGGATATTGATTGAAACAACAGGCAAACTGTAATCAATTTTTCCGGTAGCAGAAACAAAATAGGTATGGCTTTTTGCCCTGGCAGGTAAGGCGTTTTCTTTCACGGCGATGGCGCGCACAGAAACACCTTTGCGAACCGGTGTGTTCGGAAAGTATTGTGGATTTGCATGCCATGTGGAAGAAATTTGCGTCAGCTTGTCGGGCTCGCCTGAACGATCATTGATAGCGATTGGCTCTGTATAAATATATGAATAATAATAGTTGGAGATAAAGGGGCCAAAAGGATTCCAGGGGTTTTGCGGATAGCTGTTTTTGTATTGATAAGATGTACCATCCAAATTGTCAGCATCTGGTTCCGATCCATCCAGGGTATAAATGATGGTTGCTTCCGGGTCGGGGTGCGTAATAACGAGGTTAAACGGAGAAGCATAAAATCCACCCGGTATTGAAAAGGTAGGAGGATCCATTATCTCGTTAAATGTTTCAGGGGAATTGCTTTCTCCTGGAGTAGGTTCATTAAAGAAAAAGAGTTCACCAGTTCCATTCGGATATCTGCCGTAAGAGATATCGGTTGGAATAACAGTTGGCGTGATTTCATCAATCATCACGCCATTGGGGTCAGTAATAAGCACCTCTTCCCCGGAAGAGCTGATGCGGAAGTTGGTATGCAGCTCTCCCTGGTCGTTGAAAAGATATGTGCCAGTAATGGGTCTTTGAAGGTTGCCTCCGGGCATCTGCCAGCCAACTGCCAGGTTATCTCCACCTTCGTGTTCCTTCATCAATGCCTTAATAAAATAATAGTCTCCCGCATGCAGAAAAACAGGATCAGATTGCTGTTGCGAATATTTGTCCCATTCCCGTGGATGTGTCCATCCCGGAACATGAGCGATCATCTCCAGATCCTCAGGGTTTTCTGTGCTGCTGAGATACAAACGGCTATTGTCGTCCGAAGATATCCAGAAAATGTAATGACCCGAAACAGGAGCCTTGATCCAGCCCATGATCCGTTGACCGTAATGATCCCCTATGTTAATGGGTGCTTCAAAATAATTGCTGACAATATTTCTGGAACTGGGATGGTCAGGATAGCTTGGATGATTGATCAGGTCATCAACCGACCAACCCGGGATGCCTGTGTAAACCTCTCTGACCAGTCCGTTGCTGAATGCTCCATCTGCAGGCCGCCTGTCTTTGCCTGATGCCCAAACCAGAATATATTCGCCGGGATTGATTGTTACCTCAGGAAAAACCCATCTATACGGATTGTCGTAATCATCAGAGAGGCCATAACCTTCCAGCTCAATTGCTTCCGTACCAAAGTTGTATAACTCGATCCAATCCTCATAATCACCATCTTCATCGGCAATGGTGGATGCATTGGATGCCATGATTTCGTTAATGACAAGCGTCTGGGGTGAACTCTTTAATGGGATGAATACCAGTAAAAACCAGGTGATAAATATCCTCATGCAAAATGTTCTGTACCTCATTTATCAAATAATGGCTTTAAAAATAGACTTTGACAATATATTATAACATGGAACCTTTATGCTTCTTATTAAAAAACTTACAGGCCGGGGTTAGCGGACAGATTTGGCACTTGGGCTTTCTTGCTACGCAAATATACCTTCCGTGCAGGATCAGCCAGTGGTGCGCAATGGCAACCTGGTGTTCGGGGATGTATTTCAACAACTGCTTTTCTGTTTCCAACGGTGTTTTCGCGTTGGTGGTTAATCCGATACGGTTCGAAACCCTGAAAACATGCGTATCAACGGCAAGTGCCGGTTTCTGATAAATCACCGAAGCGATTACATTGGCCGTTTTTCTTCCCACCCCGGGCAGTTTCATCAACTCCTTTACATCATCCGGAACCACTCCATTGAACTCAGCGCATAGCTTTTGTGCCATCCCGATCAGGTTGCGCGTTTTGCTGTTGGGGTAAGAACAACTTTTTACATACCCGTAAACCTCCTCTTCCGATGCTGCAGCCAGGCTTTCTGCCTCAGGAAACCGATTGAACAGATCAGGAGTAATCATGTTTACCCGCTTATCGGTGCATTGGGCCGACAAGATCACGGCAACAATCAACTGGTAGGGGTCTTTGTAATGCAGCTCAGTTTCTGCTGCCGGTTGATTTTTGGCAAAATAATTCAGGACAAACTCAAACCGCTCCCTCTTTCTCATTTTTTATACCATTTATTAATTGATAATCGAGAATCGACAATCGAAAATCATTTTCACATCTGC
>SLNX01000042.1 GCA_007132825.1 Bacteroidales bacterium
AGAAAAGGGGGATCGGGCCTGATGAGGTGGATCTTCTCATCTGTTCCACAGTAACACCCGATATGAAATTCCCGGCTACGGGAAATCTTATCAGCCATAAAGCAGGGATTAAGAATGCATTTAGCTATGATATGAATGCAGCTTGTTCAGGATTTTTATACGCCTTGGTTACCGCCGCAAACTTTGTAGAGTCGGGAATGTATAAGAAAGTGGTTGTTGTTGGCGCTGATAAAATGTCTTCTATTGTTGACTACACCGACAGACAGACTTGTGTACTATTCGGAGATGCCGCCAGTGCCGTGCTGCTTGAACCCACCGAAGAAAATATTGGAGTGATTGATCACAAGTTTGAAACGGACGGTTCGGGTTATATCCATCTGCACATGAAGGCAGGTGGTTCTTTAAAGCCGCCAAGTTATGAGACCATAGATGCACGCGAGCATTATATATATCAGGAAGGACAGCCGGTTTTTAAGTTTGCCGTTACCAAAATGGCAGATGCATCGCTTGATTTGATGAAAAGAAACGGATTGAAAGGTGAAGACATTTCCTGGCTTGTACCCCATCAGGCCAACATGCGAATCATTGAAGCAACCGGACGGAGAATGGCAGTTCCAGCCGAAAAGGTCATGGTTAATATCCAAAAATATGGAAATACCACCAATGCAACCATCCCCTTGTGCCTTTGGGATTATGAAAAACAGATGAAGAAGGGTGACAATATAATTCTTACAGCATTTGGAGGTGGGTTTACCTGGGGTGCAATCTGGCTAAAATGGGCGTATTAGCATCAAATCGCTTCTGATAATTTTTCTATTCTTTGTTTTTGCTGTCGATAATGATGGTTACCGGCCCGTCGTTGATAAGCATTACTTGCATGTAGGCTCCAAAAACACCTGAAACAATCCGGCATCCGCTGTCTTTTTCAATATACTTAAGAAATAATTCGTACAAAGGGATCGCTATATCTGGCCTGGCTGCGCGAATGTAAGATGGTCTGTTTCCCTTTTTTGTGCTGGCGTGCAGGGTAAACTGACTAACAATCATCAGTTCACCACCTACATCCTGTATGGAGCGGTTCATAACCCCATTGTCATCATCAAAAACCCTCAAACGCGATATTTTCCCGGTAAGCCATGCGATGTCCTCCTCAGTATCGATATCTTCAATACCCAAAAGCACCAATAAACCCGGTCCGATCGAAGCATGCGACTTGCCGTCAACTGTTAAATCTGCTTTTTCCACTTTCTGTATAACTACTCTCATAATTAGATGTTAGATATTAGAGGTTAGATTTTAGATGTTAGATGTTGGATGTTAGATGTTAGAATTTAGATTTTTGATAATCGAAAATCGTAAATCGAAAATCGATCATCGACGAGTGTCTTCACCCAGCAGAATATTCAGATAATTCTCGTAGCGGTTGATGCTGATCCGCCCGGTTTCCACCTCCTCTTTGACCCGGCAGCCGGGCTCGTTGAAATGTGTGCAATTATCAAAGCGGCATTGGTTAAAAAAAGCCCGCATCTCGGGAAAATAATGACATAGCTCCCACGCTTCAAAGTCTACCAGGCCAAACTCCTTGATCCCTGGTGTGTCAATAATCATCCCTCCGTTCGATAAGGGGAACATTTCTGCATATGTTGTGGTGTGTCTGCCTTTTTTATGTGCCGTTGAAATCGACTGCACCTTTAAGTTCAGACCGGGTTCTATTGCATTGATAAGAGCCGATTTCCCGACCCCTGAGTGTCCTGCAAGCAGGGAGATTCGATCAGAGAGCAATTTGTTAAACCGGTCGATGTGGATCCGTTCCGTGGCAGAAACCCAATGACAGGGATACCCTGCCTGTTCGTAATCATCAGTCAATGCTTTCAGATATGACATCGATTCCGGGTCATCCTTTACCAGGTCATACTTGTTAAAAACAATGGTTGCCGGAATGCTGTAGGCTTCGCAGGTTACCAGGAAACGGTCGATAAATCCGGTTGAAGTTCGCGGAAATGCAAGCGTAGCAATAATCACAGCCTGGTCAATATTTGCAGCAATTACATGCGTTTGACGCGAAAGCTTAGTAGCCTTCCTGATAATATAGTTCCGGCGGTCGAGTAGTTTGGTGATCACACCTGTGCCCGAATTTTCCTCCATGTCGAATTCTACCTGGTCGCCAACAGCGACAGGGTTTGTGGCTTTTGACCCCTCGATTTTAAGCCTTCCGCGCAACCGGCACCGGATCACCTTGTCTTTATCCGGCATCACGTGGTACCAACTCCCGGTTGATTTGATTACTTTTCCCTCCAATACTTCGCTTACTTTTACGTTCAATTAAATATCCTGATAAAATTACTAAATTCGCAGAAACCGGCAATTCAATATGTCTCTCATTGTTCAGCAAGTTACAAAGTATTATGAAAGGCAGAAAGCCCTTGATGATGTTTCCTTTCATATCCGCAAAGGGGAAGTGGTCGCCTTGCTTGGCCCTAACGGAGCCGGGAAATCAACAATGTTGAAGATCATCAGTTGCTATTTGCGGCCTACGGCGGGAAAAATTTTGGTTTGTGGCTTCGACACGGCAATTCACCCCCTTGCTGTAAAAAAGTGTGTTGGATATCTGCCCGAAAACAATCCATTATATTATGACATGTATGTTAAGGAATACCTGCATTTTGTTGCGGGGGTTTTCCGCTTGGGTAAAACGGGCCGCAAACGTGTGGATGAGATAATTGAGATGACCGGTTTAACAGAAGAGTACCGGAAGACAATTGGCGCCTTATCGAAAGGGTACCGCCAACGAGTTGGATTGGCCCAGGCCCTGATTCATGATCCGGAAGTGCTGATACTTGATGAGCCCACCTCCGGTTTGGATCCAAACCAGCTGGCAGATATACGTGCATTGATCCGGAAAATTGGTAAAGAAAAAACGGTGATCCTATCCACACATATCATGCAGGAGGTTGAGGCGGTGTGCAATCGTGCGATTATTATTAATAAAGGGAAGATAATGGCTGATGCTGCTACTTCCGAACTCCCTCTGATGAACCGAACAGGTAGTGTTCTTTCTGTTGAGTTCGATCAACCGGTTGAACCTGAAGATTTAAAAAATATAAAAGGTGTAATGGATCTGCTGCAGGAGAATCCGAATACGTTTAAAATCTATTCAGGCAATCATGAAGACATCCGGGCTGAAGTGTTTGAATTTGCTAAAAGCAATGGGCTTGTATTGCTGACATTGTCATTAAAAAAGCAATCGTTGGAGGATGTATTCAGGGATATGACCCTTTGATTGAACGCTTTATTGCAACTTTTTCATTAACTTTGCGGCCTCAATTTGCCTGATGGCTCATTTTTCATACTTAATCCATTATTTATGGGGTATTTATTTACATCTGAATCGGTGTCGGAAGGGCATCCGGATAA
>SLNX01000201.1 GCA_007132825.1 Bacteroidales bacterium
CCCACCCAGAGATCAGGAAAGTCGGTGAACGTGCTTTTTCGCCAGGCCATCACATCGGCGTCTTTTGCTTTTACCGGATTGAAATAACGAACATCTTCCATCACCAGTTTATCGGGATTATCCGGACGGTGCATGCGCACCTGGTAAAAACCACTTTGTTTTGTCCGTTCTGCAAAGGCAGACAGTGTGATTTGCTCTCTGCGGCCAAGAAACGGCTCATCCGGGTTGAGGTTTACATAGCGAAAACGGATCTGGTTGGCACGGCCGTAGCCGTTGGTCAGACAGATTGGGTCCTCTGCCCCCGTGGGATCCACTTTCCAGATGTCGAAACGGTCATAGATCAGCACATAAAGATCGTTGTCAACCCAGCCGGCAATCCCATAGGGGTCGGGCTCGCTGGGAGCATCGTGCAACTCGTCATACAAAGGCATCGGAATGGCAGCCGTAAGGTTGATTGCTTCACCGCCTGTTACTGGCAGACTGTACCAGTTCCTGTCCGACTGTTGGTAATAAATAAGGTAGTTTTCTCCGGGTGAAAGCCTTGCATCGCCGCGGGTTGACAAATGTACGGAACCCCTGTGCTTTTCAAGGATTTGCTTCCGTGTTCCATCCGAAATATCTACAAGATAAACATCACGGTAATCTCCTGACTCAAAAGAGTTTTGGATCAGGTAGGGTAGCAGCGAATAGCCCATTGCATATTGGCCTCCGCCCTTGTTGTCAATCACGATTTCGGGCATTTTGGTGTCGGCAAGTTGTACCATCCTGTCATCATCAATATGATAAACTGCCCGATAACTGCGCTTTTTTTCATCAGACAGACGAACAAGCTGCATGGGCTGGATCAGCGGATCGCGGTAATGCCAAACATCCACATTGTGCTTCTCTTCAGGGAGCAAGGTATCAGCCGGAACGGGCAAGGGCTGTGGAGCCGTTCCGAAAAACAGCAGCTTCCCATCTTTAGAAAACTCCGGCCGGGCATTTATGCTAACAACCCAATCGTCGTGCATGCCAGCCGTATATGAATACACAATTGATCTGGCACTTTTCTGATCTTCCTGCCAGTGATAGAGCGTGACAGAATCATTTTCGTCATGGGTAATGAAAGCAAGCTGTATCCCTTGATGATCTGCTTGCAAACCCTTGACCTCATCGCGGGTTTCATGAACTGTTGTGCTATTTTTAGTAAGGATGTCATAGGTTTGAATGGTGTAAATGGTTTCATCATTCTGATCTGCTTGCACAAATGCCAGCAAATGTCCATTTTCAGATACAGAATAATCGGTTACTCCTTGCCATGTAATGGTTTCAGAATTAACCGGATTCAGCAGGTGCAGGCTGCTGCCCTCAAGGGTATCTTCAGGAAGTCTGATGCTGTGATATACAATATGTTCAGCCTGCTCTTCAGGAATTACGAAAGACTGAACCCTGTCAAAAGTTTGGTGGGTGAAATCGGGAAGGGTCAACACTCCCAGCTTTTGCTGCGGCATTTCCAGCCTGCTTAACTCATCCAGCTTTCCCTGGCGTACCGCTTCCGTTTCAGGTTCGATGAAAAACGCGACAAAGCCGGAGGTGGATGCAAAACTTGCGTGCCTGCCACGGGGAATTGAATCCTTCTGGTCATTTTGCAGGTCCTTGATGAAAAGCCATCCATCGCCTTGTTGCGGGTTTACCTCCCACGAGATATATCTGCCGTCGTCTGATAGTTTTTGTCGGCTTAAAGTGTTCCAGCTATCATACACGTCATGATCTAATGGAACTTTTTCAGCCCTGAGAATACCTGTAAATAAGCAAAAAAGACAAAATAGTGTAAAAAATGCATGTTTTTGGATGCGCATAATAAAATAATTTTGTTTGATGATGATTTTGGGCTATCGACTGGAGTTGGAGATCATATTTGATTTGATTTCAGGTAAAACCTCATCCTTTACCCAGAGAAAGTTTGGTTCAAACTGCAGTGACTTTTCCAGTGTGGCAATGGCCATATCATAGTCGCCGGTATTTTCATAAGCCCTGGCAAGTCCGACAAGGGTGGAAAGATACAACCACCTGTGGTTGTTTTGCATGTTTGCTTCCATCAGCCTGATGGCTTCCCTGTAATGATCAATGGCTTTTGTTTTGGAACCACCGAAAATAGCAGGTGCAAAATAGAGGAGATTTCCTTTCTCCACCCAGGCTCGCGGGTAACTGGCTTTCATACTGATGGCATCATTGATCAGCCTTTCGCTTTGCGGACCTAAATTTACTCCCAGCCACGGACGCAAGCTGATCCGAAATGCATTGAACGCTGCCTGGAAGAGCATGGCCTCAGCCTCATAATCCTTTGCCTGTTGAAGAACTTCAAGATAATCCCGGGCTTTTTCAAGCTTTTCCCGGCCTCTTCTGTTATCATCAATGGCAAGGTAATAGCCTATTAACCCATATTGCGCCAGTAAAACATCATAAAGCAGATCATCAGAAGGAGATTTTTCATAAGCCTTTTCCAGGCCAATAAGTGCGTTTTCCCAAATCGACATATCGCTTCCAGTGTAAGCTTTGTAGATCATGTTTTGAAAATGGGTTTGTTGTGATGCCAGAGTGAATCCGGAAAAACCAATCCACAGCGTGAGCATTAAAACCAGTGCAGTTAAGATATGTTTATGATGCGACCTTTCCATGAGTTTCTTTTTTTTGATCGATTGTAGATGGCCTTTGCCACCATAAAAGAAAAAACAATCTGCTGAATGGGGGCTGTCAGCAGGTTTTCAAAAATGCTTTGTCTGCTGGCTATACTAACCAGAAATCGTAGCAGCAGTGCAGCAAGCAGATAAATTATAGCCGCTGTTGCGCCCATCGATACCCAGACAGGGATAAAACCAAAACTGGTAATTAAAACGACTGCTACCGCCAGTAAAGTATTGTTGCCAAAAAATGCCAGGACATTTTTGGAGAAGCCTTGAAGCGCATCTGGCAGGCCACCATACATTCGGCATTTGATCTGCCCTTTGCTAAGCAGGGTGTGTATGCGCAACTTTTGCTCCTTCATATAGCGGGCTATTGCAATATCCTCAACAGCTATATTCTTAAAACGTTTATGAAATTCAAATTGTTTATAGACATGTCCCCTGAAAAGCATAAGCTGTCCGTTTGCTGCTGCAAAAGCGGGCATTCCGGATTTTCTTGTCAAAATCAAAGGCAGCAGGCTTACGAGTACCCAGTTCATGATGGGCACGCTGATCTTTTCACCCCACGTTTTCATGACCTGCTGTGGAAAAACCGAAAGCAGATCAAGCCGTTGATTTTCCAGATGAGTCACGGCATCTCCGATCAAGGTCGGACCCAATGTCACATCTGCATCCAAAAATAAAAAGAGATCACCCGTTGCACTCTTGCTAAGACGATGGCATGCATGATTTTTCCCAAGCCA
>SLNX01000058.1 GCA_007132825.1 Bacteroidales bacterium
CCCTTTTCCTTATCATAACTCAGAAACAAGTTGTTATAGTCCTGGCGTTTCAGGTTGTTCAACAGCTTTATAAATTTCTCCGGGTTCCGGGTGTTTCTCCCCCAGCCCATCAGGATTGTGTTGGGTTCAAATCCGGCAAACCCATATACCCTGGAGATTACATCAATGCCTTCGTAAATGTCGCGACAGGTATGTTTTCGGGTGAAAACACCCTTCTCTTGTTTTTCCCCCACAAGACCTGGCGCATCCTTCAGGCCAAAAAGAATCTCCCCTGAAGGTTGCTCTGTCAACTCAAAGTTGGTAAACACACCCAACTTTCCTACGAGCGACTTACCCATCTCAATAAGATGTGGCCTGTGTTTTTCACCACCGCTGAACAGCATCACATTCGGCCGCCAGGTACGTGCCATTCGGGTACTTTTACTCAGCCTTCCCAGCCCCGTCTTAACAAGTGATGACCAGATGCCTGTCCAGGTATCCCCGCTTTGCAGGGAAAGCTCCTTTCGTTTTAAATATAGGAACAGCAAAATAAGCAAAACAGAAGCGACAACAAGCGCCAGAACATCAAGCTGTATCATCACCACAATGCTTGCCAGCGCTCCTATGATCCCAACGAAACGGGGGATTCTGAATGTTGGGCGAAAATCGCTGCTGGCCCAGCTTTCCGCAACATAGGTGATGTTCAGAAAGCCATAGGTGATAATAAAGAAAATGGTGACAATTCGTGCGATGACATTCAGTTCGCCAATCAGGATGCCTGTCTGTGCGATGAGGTAGGTTACAATAAGTGCGTTGCGCGGTTCATCAGCAGATCCGTATCCACGCGAAAAAAAGCCGGGCAGGATCCGGTCAATGGCCACCGCCTTGAGTATCCTTGGTGCACCCATAATACTGCCCAGAGCCGATGACAATGTGGCGGCAAAAATCCCTGCTACCACCAGTTGAGGAATCCATGAAATTGCAAACAACACGTTAGGGTCATTGGCCAGCAAGCTTCTGTCAACAGTGTAAGAAAGAAAAACTGCCAATCCCGCATAAATAACCAGGCCGGTTAAAATAGCCATGATGGTGCCAGCAGGGATGGCCTTGTGCGGGTTTCTCAAGTCGCCAGACATCGACACACCGGTATTGAAGCCTGTAACGGCCGGAAAAAATATCGCAAACAAAACAATCCATGGCAATGATCCTTCAAGTGGACCGAATATGGGTTCCACAGGTTGCAAACCGTGGCTGCCAAAAAACACCGACACCAGGGACAGCGCCAGAATTGCCAGGATCAGGTATTGCACCCTAATGGCCAGAGAGGTGCTTATGAAAGTAACAATGGTAACCAGCAGCAAAATAATGGAGCCGGTGATTCTGATTGTGTAAAGGCTCTTTTCAAAACCAAAATAGGAGAGAAAGGTTTCGGCAAAACCAATCAGGTACAAACTGATGCTGAAAGAAAAGCCAACAAAAAGAGCCAACCCCAGTGTTCCGCCAATGGGAAGACCAAGGCTGCGTGAAATGATGAAATAGGCCCCGCCGGTCTCTACCCGTTTGTCTGTGGCAAGTGAAGAAATGCTCAGTCCGGTCGTGATGGAGATGACATGGGCAACCAAAATGATTCCAAGGGTTGACCAAAGACCTGCCACCCCAACGATCCACGGCAGACGGAGAAACATTATTACACCAAGAATAGACAACAAGGACGGTACATAAACCCCGCCAAAAGCACCAAACTTTTTCGCTTTTCCCACGCTTTTCAGGTTTTGTAATTCATCCAAAGATAAAACTTTTTAAATAATGTTTGTATGTCCTAGCAGGATTCTGTATTTTTACGACGACATCGCAAAAATCTTGTCATGAAAAAGCATTTAACGCATTTTATTCTGATTGTTTGTTGTCTGGTCATTGGGATTTCTCCCGTTTTATCTTCTGAAAACCAAACAACAGACCTCCCATTCACCCAGGAGGAGATCCGTCCGGATGTAAGTACACCCTATCACAGTTTGCAAACCCATCTGCACTTTCTTCAGCCTGGCAATTACGAACCTGGGAAAGCAGCATTGCCTTTTTTCCAACCTGGCCTGACCCCTGAGCAGGCCGAAGAGTATGCCATCAAGCTTAAACAGGTATATGATGGAAAGGGCTATTTCATTGAACTGGATCAGGCACCCAAGGAAGCAAACTACATTGATACGGTCAGTGGTCATCAACGGTATACCCCAACCCGTCATCTTCCGGAAATATATCTTGAAAAGCAGGACAACCGATGGCTTTACAGCCAGGAGAGCATAGCAGCCATTGACAGACTTCACCGCGAGGTGTTTCCATTTGGGCCTGACCTCCTGATCAACATTTTACCGCAGGCGGGAACCTACACATTTATCGGGTTATACTTGTGGCAGCATCTCGGCATCCTGTTGCTGATCCTTTTAAGTTTTCTCATTCATAAGCTTTTGACGTTTCTCCTCAATCGCGCATTATATAAAGGGGCAAAACAAATTGGGTACGACAGCCTGGTAAGACCATATCTGCTGCCTGTTGCCAGACCGCTAAGCCTTTTCATCGTCTTTTTGTTTGTGATAGTGATGTTTCCCTTGCTGCAGCTTCCTGTTGAAGTAGGAAGGTATTTTACCTTCGCCTTCAAGGCTATCCTGCCCTTTTTCGCCACCTTGGTTGTTTACAAGCTTGTGGATGTCTTTGCCCTCTACCTCGACAGGGTGGCCGGAAAGTCCGACTCAAGTCTCGACAATCATGTCGTACCCTTGCTGCGCAAAGTGCTTAAGGTCTTCGTTGTCATTATCGGGGCGTTGTTCATCCTGCAGAATCTGGATGTTAACATTACGGCCCTGCTTGCAGGGCTGTCAATTGGTGGTTTGGCTTTGGCACTGGCGGCACAGGACACACTCAAGAATCTGTTTGGTTCACTGATGATCTTTATCGACAGGCCATTTTCTATAGGACATTGGATCACCAGCGGTGAGATCGACGGCACGGTCGAGGAGGTAGGTTTCCGCTCCACACGAATCCGTACTTTCAGAAACTCCCTGCATTATGTTCCCAACGGACGTCTTGCCGACTCAAGTATTGACAATCATGGTCTAAGGGAGTTTCGGCGCTTTTTTATGCATATTGCGATCACCTATGACACGCCACCTGATCTGATCGAAGTATTTGTTGAAGGGTTGCGAAAAATTGTTGACAACCATCCCAATACACGCAAGGATTTTTACATCGTCGAGTTCAATGAAATGGGAGACTTCTCTTTAAGAATCATGTTCTATATCTTTTTCGCCGTACCAACGTGGCCTGAGGAGCTCAAAGCGCGTCATGAAGTACTGATAGAGATTGTTCGACTTGCCGAGCGGCTGGGTGTGCGCTTTGCATTCCC
>SLNX01000049.1 GCA_007132825.1 Bacteroidales bacterium
ATAGTGTTATCAGTGGTAAGGTGCCCCCCGGTAAAAGCAAGAAGATCCAAACCTTTTACATTGTTTGTGATGCGATTATCCAAAATATTCCATCCTGAAGCATTGTTAATCCGAATACCAACATTGTTGTTGATAATGCTGCTATTATCCACAGAAACATTGTCAAGCGGGATGCCTGTACCACCTGTTTCGATTGCAACATCTGCCTTTGAGATTTGTGCATAAGAAATTGCCACATCTCCATGCATGGCATGTGCATTGATTGCTATTCCGTTCCAAAGCCAGTTTTCATTACTTTGATAATTGGGGCCAAAAACAATGCTGTCATTTTCTTCGCCTAATATAAAAAGGCTGCCCCCTTCCACCCTTAAACCACTTGCCTGGCTGAAAAGAACTTTTGCACCTGCTTCAATCGTAAGGGTTACATCGTTTGGAATAACTACTGTTTGGTTAGCAACATAGGTGTTTTGGCCACTCCAGACAGTATTTTGGTTTATTATGCCTCCCACGATGACATTTGATCCCATCAGCTTCTGCAATGGAGAAAAAAACAAAAGAATAGAAATGATTGTCAACACGGTCCAAAACCCCTGTTTTTTGATTAAGATTTTCGGCTGGCAGCAATTTTCGTAAGGGTTCGTTAGGTTCATTTTCTAAAGGTAATATTGAATACCGGCCTGAAGAGATATTCCCATTAAGTTTCTGCTTAACGGATGTGTCTTGTGAATATCATTTATATAGCGCTGATAGGATGCCGAAAATACAAGATCAAGTCTGTCATTAACGCTGCTTCTTACTCCCGGACCAACATGAAATCCATATATGAGGTCATTCAGATCTTTACGTGTTAATGGTGTTGCAGGAAAATCTTCTGCGTTCATAATGGTGTTGCCTCGTTGCCAAAGAGGGATGGCGGCCTGAACTCCACCGTGAATAAAAAACGAACTGTTATTCGCTATGTACAAATCGTATGCGATATTCACACGCATTCCCAACATGCCAATAAAATTTGTTCTGTCGTAGTAAAGTTCATGAGCCTCCAAAGGGATGTAGGTTGAGTCGGTAATGTGAATCCAACTCTTTTCCCCATCAACAATTGTATAAAAGCTGTCAAGTGTATCTACCCGGTGAAATCCCCCGCTCGTAAAGATCTCTTTGTAATTAAATGGCATTGAATAGCTGTTTACCGAAATTGATGTAGAAATATATGCTGCGCCAATTTGGTAATGCAGCCCGCCGCTGATTATGAAGTTTCTGAATGAATGTCCATCTGAATTCCGAACCTCCTGCAGGTCAGGATCTAAATTACCGGAACCCTGATAATTATAACCTGCCAGCATCTGAGCATATGAAAGTGAAACGGAAAGGCGTTGACTGCGAAGGCGATAGGGCATGTGCGACGGTCTGTTAATAATCAAAGGTCGCACCGGAACGGATAAGGCTTGCGGACGGTATACAATTTCTGTCCTGGTTTCATATAGAATCACCGTATCGACAACCATGATTGGTACTTCAATAATCCTAAGAATCGTATCATTTGGGGTTGCCGTCTTTTCCTGTGTCAACGTCTCAAAACGCTCAGAGCGGTGAATCACCAGCTGATTGCCAATCGATGTATGTTCATAATTGATCAATGCAAGGATATCAGACAAAACCGTTTCCGGATTTTTATTGTCTGCAGTGTAATTTATGTGTGTATCGAAATCCTTATTGGATGCATTATAGGTAAGGTTCAATCCATGATCATCAATCAGTCTCTTCAGAATGTGTCTGACCTGCTCATTCTCGGCATGAAAAGAAATAAGAAAGGAGTTTTTATCTGATGATCCGGCAAAAAGCGTCATGCTGCAAGTGATAATCACAAGCAGGATCGCGTAACGGATCATGTGAAACATGCTACTGTTTAACATAAAGGCTCATGGTGTTTATGCCATTATTGATTGATTGTTAAACAGCTATAGTATTTATGTTGTTCATTTTATTCTGTATTTGCAAATTGTATCGCATATTCATTTTTACTGGTAGTTACGTCAAAACCAAACACAAGGCTTATTGACTTTAAAACATCTTCCGGTGTTTCCTCCTGAAAGCGTGCTGTAAGCTTCATATTCATAACTGACTCCGGTGCTTTTATCCGGATTGCATATACCTCCTCTAAAACCTCAAATACTTCAGACAGTATTTCATTATTAAACTCAAGTGTTCCTGTTTTCCAGGCCAAAAAGTTCATGTTGTCAAACTTTCTTTTTGTTATTTTTTGATATTCATAATGCAGTTTTCCCGACTCTCCTTTCGGGATGGTTGCTTCAGTTCCGTATTGGCACAAGGACTTCAACCGCACCATCCCTTCAGAAACATAAACCATCAGGTAATCTTCACCTTCATCCACATAAAATGAAGTTCCCAATACTTCGATGATTGCATGATCTGTAGTTATAACAAAAGGTCGCTGATCATCTTTTTCAACCTCAAAGTAAGCACTACCTGCAAGCCTAACATTACGTTTGCTATAGTTGAGTCCTTTTGGATAGAATAATGAAGCACCAGCTCGCAAATGTACCCGGCTCCCATCATCCAGTGCGAATAATTCATCTTGCTGACCTGCAGTCAAAGCAAGCATTTCTGCTTGAGGGTTGCGTAAAAAGAAAAACAATGAAGTCGTAATCAGGATCAGGAATGCTGCCGCAACACCAGAAATCCAATACAGCTTTTTCGTTTTATTGATGAAAAACCTGTGTCTGGATTGGATCTGATTATGAGAATGTTTAATTGTATTATCTGTTGCAATCTTTTTCAACACTTTATTTAATGCTTGCTGTGTGTCAAATTCAGTATCCGGATGTGTTTCCGGCTCCAGCTCCCAGATTCTTTTGTATTGTTCATAGAGCCTGCTGTGCGCTTTAGAGCGAGCCAGCCACAAATCAAGCTTTTTCTTTTCTGTGGCAGTTGCTTCGCCCGACAGCACCCGGGTGATGATTCGTTTGTATGTGTTATTAATGGTATTCATTTCTATTTAAAAAAACTGTTTTCATTGTTAATGACAGTTCGCAAACGTGTTTCCCTTATTCCTGTTTTCATTATTTTGTGTTATCAGGAGGTTTCCATCTGCTATCACATTTTATATTACAATAGCCGAGAGGAGGTTTCCATCTGCTATCGCAGGATGGAAACTCCCGGTGGAACTCCCCCGGAGATGGAATCCTCCGCCAGGAGATTCCATCCTCCGTTTAAGTTATACAAGGGAAAAGGAGATTCCATCCTCCTCTTAAAACGACAACAAAAACCATCACCCGATCTGCAAAAACATCAGGAAGCAGATCGGAAGGTAATCTTTCAGGTGCTTGCGCATGTGCTCCAGGGCGGC
>SLNX01000218.1 GCA_007132825.1 Bacteroidales bacterium
CTTCGGTGGGTTCCGAAGACGCCATCGAATAAGATCTCCAGCATCTCAATGTTAATGACAATGAAGCCTACATAAACAAAAATGTGAAGAATTGCAGAAATGGGCCTTGTGGTCATTTTTGACTGGCCGATCGCCACCCATAACATGTTTTTCCAACGTTTACCCTTCTGATCTTTAATGGATATGCTTTTCCCCATTTTAATGTTTTGCGAAATGCGTCTTACATTCATGGAGAAGAGCAGGGCTGCTGCAATGAGAAGCAGGCTGAAAATGAAATTTGCAAGCATAGATGAAGTTTTATATCACAAAAAGACCAGATTAGGATGATTTCAGTTCTTTTACCGCTTCTACCAGCTGGGGCAGGATTTTTGCCGCATCTCCCACTATTCCGTATTGTGCAGCCTCAAAGATCGGGGCATCCTTATCGTTGTTTATTGCAATGATGTATTTTGATGAACTGACTCCGGCAAGATGTTGTGTTGCACCTGAAATTCCTATAGCAAAATACACATTCGGGGCGACGATCTTGCCAGTTTGTCCGGTATGTTCTTCGTGTGGCCGCCACCCTTCATCAGAAACCGGGCGGGAGCAGGCTGTTGCACCGTCGAGAAGTTCGGCGAGTTCAAGCAAGGGTGCCCAGTTATCTGGCGACTTCATTCCACGACCTCCTGAAACCACAATCTCAGCATCGGTTAGCAACACTTTACCGGTTTGTTTCTCTGTTTCCTGCACCTCAATTGCTGAAACCAGGTCTCCGAGATCAGGTGTATACGTTTCAATGGCAGCTGCTTCGGGCATTTCCTCAATGTCAATTGAATTCTGAGCAAGGGTCAGGATTTTTGTTTTGGTTTTTAGCTCATTGAGTGAAACGGCATTACCGGAAAAGACCCGTTTTTTAATTTTAAAGGGGTTTACGCTTTCAGGAAGTTCATGCACGGCAGAAGCGATGGCAGCCTGTAGTCGTACGGAAAGCCTTGGAGCCAAAGCTTTGCCACAGTTGTTGTTGGCCAGGACCAGAACTTCTGCTGATTCTTTGACTGCAATGTCGGCAATCACTTTTGTATACAATTGACCGTCAAAATGCTTCAGCTTGTCATCCGTTACCGAAATAATCTGCTTGATTCCATGGTTTCCTAGTTTTCCAAGTTCCTCCTCAGCAACATTTCCGATGGAAATGGCAATGGAGTCGGTGTTGAGCATTTCTGCCAGTTTGGATGCATAGGTAGCAATTTCAAATGTCTGTTTCTTGAACAGGCCGTCCCAGTTTTCTGTATATACTATTACTGACATATGTTTGTGATTTTTTCTTGTTGATCAAATAACTTTGGCTTCGTTTTGCAATAATGTGATCAGCTCCTTTGGGTTTTCAGGGTCAATAAACTTACAATCAGCCCTGGGCTCCGGAGGTTCAAAGTTTAATACTGATGTTTGTGCATCAGCAGCCTTGGGTTCAGAAACGTGTATCGGCTTGGTACGGGCCTGCATGATGCCACGCATTGCGGCAATTCTCGGTTCTTTGGCAATCCCTTTTTGAACGATACCTACAAAAGGCACGGGCAAAGTAAGTTGTTGTTTGCCACCGTCTATCTCCCGCGTGATCACAACTTTTTCCTGTTCGATGCCAAGATGGGAAATACCGGAAACGGATGGATAGCCAAGGAATTCAGCGAGCATCCCTCCTACGTTTGAACCGTTGTAGTCACTGGACTCTATGCCACATAAGATGATGTCAAATGACCCGGCCTTTATGACTTCAGCAAGCTCTGCCGCTACCTGGTGAGCATCGAATGCTTCTGCATTTACACGGTAGGCGTCATCTGCACCAATGGCAAGTGCCTTACGAATGGTAGGTTCTGTGTTTGCCAGCCCTACATGGGCCACCGAAACTTTTTTCACGCCAGAGGCAGCGTCATCTTTGAGTTCAAGAGCCCTGGTCAGCGAAAGCTCATCCCATGGGTTTATAACCCATTGAATGCCTGCTGTATCGAGCTTCGTGTTGTTCTCTGAAAATTTCACCTTTGTGGTGGTGTCAGGAACATGACTGATACAAACTAAAATATTCATACAAGAAATGCTTAGGTTGGTTATTCAGTAGATTTATTTTGTTTGATTATTTTGAAGGGTACAAATATAACAATTATTGAAAAGTACCATCATCCAATTCCATCACACCTTTTTGGTGCCCATAACACGGTCTCGCTCGGCAATGTCATCAAAGCACTCACCCTGACAGGTGAAACAGCTTTCTATCAGCGTTTCACTGATTCCCATTGTCGAATAACCGCCATCGTGAAACAGATTTTGCATGGTTACTTTTCGGGTAAGGTCGGAAAACATCATTACACAATAGTTGGCACAATCTTCAGAAGAAGCATTGCCAAGCGGTGACATGCATTGCGCATAAGCATAAAAGCTTTTGAAGCCGCCCACACCTGTCCCCGCTGTCGTAATGGTTGGAGACTGTGAGATGCTGTTGATCCTTACCTTCCGTTTTTTTCCATAGTGATAACCAAAGCTGCGTACGATGGACTCCAGCATGGCTTTTGCTTGTGCCATATCGCTGTAGGTAGAATAGGTACGTTGGGCGGCAATGTAACTCAAGGCTATGACAGATCCCCATTCATTGATAAAATCCATCTTGTAGGCGGTCTGAAGCACCTTATGCAATGAAACGGCTGACACATCCAGTGTCTTATTCAGGTAATTGTAGTCGAGATTGGTATAATGCAGCCCTTTGCGCACATTGGGTGACATGCCGACGGAATGAAGAATGAAATCTATGTTTCCCCCAAGTATGTCTTTGGTATCGCTGAAAAGTTGCTCAATTTCATCCACATGGGTTACATCGGCAGAAAGTACTTCACTGTTCGTTTTCTTTCCGAGCTCGAAAATGTCCCCTTTCCTGAGTGCAATCGGTGCATTGGAGAGAACAAACTTCGCTCCCTGGGAATGTACTTTTTCGGCAACTTGCCAGGCAATGCTGTTTTCATCAAGGGCACCGAAAATAATACCCTTTTTTCCTTTCAACAAATCTTTAACCATACGTATATTTATTTAAGTGAATAATTTCGAAACTTAAAGATAAGTTCTTTTGCGGTTTCAAGCATCACTTTTGTCGGTTTTTCTCCACCAAGCATTTTGGCAACCTCTGTAATGCGTTCATCCTCAATAAGATTTTTAACATAGGTATTGGTAATTCCATTTTCTATGGTTTTATACACCTGCAGGTGGGAATTACCTCTGGATGCGATTTGGGGAAGGTGTGTGATTGCAATAACCTGCATTTTTTTTGACATACCATCGAGGATGTTGGCCACTTTGGTGCTTGTTTCGCCCGAAATTCC
>SLNX01000034.1 GCA_007132825.1 Bacteroidales bacterium
GGATGGAACGGGAAAAAGTAAGGGATCAGGAAAGTGGCAAGGATCCAGAAGATAATGTTTAACGGCGCACCTACCCTTAAAAAGTCAGAAAACTTATAATTACCCACCCCATAAATCATTGTATTGGTTTGATATCCCACCGGGGTCATGAAGCTTGAGGATGCGGCAAACGCAATGGCCATCAGTAAGGGGCGTGCATCCACCTCCAGTGCTACCGATGTGGCAATCGCAATTGGTGCAAGCAGAACGGCACTTGCATTGTTGCTCATGCTTTCTGTTAACATCGATGTAAGAATATACAAAGCCGACACAATTGCGATAGGTCCGAGAGAGCCCACAATTCCAATAAGAAAAGTGCTTATAAGGGTTGCCGCACCGCTTGTATCAAGTGCAACACCAAGACTTATTGCACCTGCCAAAAGAAAGATCACTTTCCAGTCAATTGCATTGTAAGCCTCCTCCATTGTAATGCAGCGGGTTATGACAAGAAACATGGACCCAATGATTGCAGCCATCATGATCGGCATTATGTTCAATGAAGCCATCATTATAACCCCAATCAGTGTAAGTACCACCGTAAACATCTTATCGGTACGATATTTGGGAAGGTCCACTTCCGAAACAATCAGAAAAGTGTTACGTCCGCGCAACTCCATTTGCTGAAGATCTTGCAGACGATCTTTTTCAACCTCAATAAGAAGGGTATCACCGGCTTGCAACGTGGTATTAACCATTTTCTCGCGCATAAGTTCTCCGCGATGCCTTATTGCCAATACAGTTGCACTATAGCGTTGACGAAAACCCAGCTGTTTTACAGATTTCCCTTCAAACGGACTGTTAGGGGCTATAACCGCTTCAACAAACACTATTCGCTCGTCGGATTTGTTGTCAGCAAGCTCTTCCAGGCTTTTAAACTTCGCATCACTTTTCAGGGCGATCCCCTCACGTTCCTTTAATTTTTTAATCTTTTCTACGTCACATCTTACTTTCAGGATATCTCCTGCCTCAAGAAGCAGATCACCTGATGGCATTACATAGGTCTGACCCCCTTTCTTCACCTCCAGGATGTCAATGTCAAGTTTTTTAACTAAAGGAGAATCCTTAATGGTTTTTCCGACAGAAGGGGCGTTGCCCATCAGAACAATTTCTGTAAGGTAATCACCCATGCCAAATTTTTTCATCAGGCCATCTTCAAATCCCCGTTCAGGGATCAGGCGAATTCCAATCAGCATCATATAGAGCAGCCCAACACCAAAAAAAACCAAACCCAATTTTGACATCTCGAACATCGAAAAGGGTTCCAGCCCATTATCGGCAGCAATACCACTAACAAGAATGTTGGTTGAGGTCCCAATTAAAGTGCATACTCCACCGAACATAGACGCAAATGACAGCGGCATCAGCATTTTTGCAACACTCAGCTTCGACTGGGCAGCGGCACCAACAAGGATTGGGATGAAGATCGCTACAACGGGGGTATTGTTGATGAAGGCAGAGATCACCCCTACCGTTATCATTGTAACAAAAATCCCGATCCAGAAATTATATTTAAATAACCGGGCAATCTTGTTGCCGATACTAACCACGGCACCCGATTTAAACAAGGCTGTACTCAGGATAAACATAAAAGCCACGGTAATGGTGGCAGAGTTGCTGAAACCGGAGACGCCCTGTGCTGGAGTGATCACGCCTGAAACCACCAACACTGACATGGCCAAAATGGCAACCACATCCACGGGGTAGCGCTCGGTGGCAAACATAATCACTGCACCCAGCAGAACCACAAGCACAATGCCTATTTCAAGGGTCATATGGTATTATCTTTTTTGATAATGAAGGTTTAAAAATACAAACTTCTGAGAAAAAAGGCGAAAAAAAAATAGAGATCGTGATTACTGTAAGTCAAATTGCAGGTGATGCAGGTAGTAGCTTTGAGATATTTTTTTGATCAGGAAATATGTCCTGAACGTCTGGCCGGCTCTGCTTGTATAATTTCCAATCACGTATATCGACCCATCACGGGCAACGCCTTGCGTGATGATCGTGAATGTGGAGGGGCGGTTTCTATTAAAGAAATCACGCAGGATCATCTCCGACTGGGTTTTGCTGAAAGTGCCTTCTGCGCGGGGTAAGTACAGGTCCGCATTCTGGCCAAAAAACCTTCCCAGGTCTCGTGCACTGCCTCTCTCAATGGCCTGACTGATCTGCCTTACCGTTTCCTCCCCGTCTGAACCTTGGGCAAGGGAAAAAATGGAGATAAAGACCAGCAAACAAAAAATTCCAAAAGTTTTAATTTGCTTCATGACCAAAAAAGCAATTTGACCACATGAATGGGGTAATGTAATTCTACATCAAAAATCAGTCCAAAAATTTTTATCTACATATTGGACCCAAATTTAAAAAAGGACAATAAAAAAAACCTTAAAAAAGAATAGTTACGTATCTTTATGTGGCAAATCGGAACAATTCTCCCTTCTGTTTTCCGGATTGATTTTTTTGCAAAAATGTAATTGACACATAACCATATTGTTACTTAATTGCATTTTGAAAAATGGGTATCCCATCTGGAAAACACTTGACTTCCGCATTTGATGGATCTGCGTTTAAAATCAAGGCATCTTCAATTGAAGGGGTATTTGCAAGCAGGCCGCGAGCACAGATGAATGCATATTGAAACGATCCGTTTACGTGGTGCTGTGCGGCTCGGCCTGCGTGAATTGAAGATGCCGTAGATTTTAGCAGATGTATCAGAAGCGGAGATCATTCTTTTTGGTACTTTTTCTTTGGATGGTTGCCAAAGAAAAAGTACATCCAAAAAAGATAGCAGGAAAAATGGCCAAAGTCAATTGATTCATTATTCGGCCTCTACGAGGCCGTAACAATTAAGACATTGGCGCTGAGCTATCAATGTATGACCCCGATGGGGCCATACGAGATATGCGCCCAACTTGAATCATATGTGGGTGCTGCAGTGCACAAAATAGAAAATAATGGAAGCAATCAAAAGTGGGTTTTTAAAAGTGGGTGTCCCATCCGGAAAACAGGAAAAAAGGACAATAAAAAAACCTTAAACAAGAATAGTTACGTATCTTTATGTGGCAAATCGGAACAATTCTCCCTCATGAAAATTAAAATATTGCTCACTGAAAAAACAAACCAGGAATACCTCATCAACGGAATGAACGAATACATTAGGCGACTGAAACCTTATGGTTCCTTGGAAATTATCACCATAAATACCCCCAAAAAGTGGAATTCACTACCGGCCGGAAAGCGAATGGAAAAAGAGGGAGAACTTTTAATGAACCATATAGACAAAGGTGATTTCTGCATA
>SLNX01000134.1 GCA_007132825.1 Bacteroidales bacterium
AAACGGCCTCCGCTTTTGTAATCGTGAAAAGAATGATATGTATAAACGCGCCCTGTGGCGCGTTTGTGTTTTAGGATAAGTCACGGTCCGTAAAGACGCGCCCCCGGCGCGTCTCGGCCGTGGCATTTGGAAAAGCTTCTTAAACAAAAACCACGCAAAAAAACAGACCTTACCACTCTTCTACAATGAACAACAAACAACGAACAAAGAACATTTATGTCATTCCCGCATTGTGGCAACCGGCCTTTCGCGGAACCGGGAGCTCAAAATGATAGGAGGGTTCGGAGAATCTTAATCTTAATCTTTACCTTAACCTCAATCTTAATCTCAACCTTACCCTTAACTCTCAAATTAAAACCAGCATAAAATTTGCCCGATAAAATTATATTTCATAAATTGTGATGCGATTATTACAATTAACCCCTTCCAAAAATAATCAAGATATGGATTCATCATCAAAACCAGTGATTCAGGTTTCTACAGACTTTACAGAGATCAGCAACTTTGCAATTGAACATGCTGTAATTATGGCCAGGTTATTCAGAGCTAAACTTTTAATCGTACACATTATCGACAAATATTCCAGAAAGCTTTGCAAAGATGAAAACATGCCAATAGAGTGCCTTGAAAAAAAACTTGCTGAGCAAGCCGAAAACATTAAGAAAACCAATGGCATTGAAGTTGAATACATATTTAGAGACGGCAGCATCATTCAAGAGATTGCAACCGCTGCGAAAGAACATGATGCCTTGCTGCATGTAATGGGCACACACGGCATGTCAGGGCTGCAACACATAACCGGAAGCTTTACGCTTAAGGTCATAAAACACTCACCGGCACCGGTTTTGGTCATCCAAAAAGAACCGGGCAAGATAAACTACCAAAAGGTGATTTTCCCGCTGGAGCTTCATCCCAGTTCCAAACAAAAAATAAAATTTGCCAAACTGCTGAATAAGCATGCAGGTTCAAGTTTTGAATTTTTTGCAGATTATCAGAACGATAAAAGGGCCAGTGTGCGCATCAGGGCTGACTTAAAACAGTTGTCAACCATCATGGAAAATAATGGAATTCCACATAACGAATCGTTTGCCAAGCCTAAAGGTGCTTTTCACAAACAAATTATTGACTTTGCCGTGGAAAAGAATGCAGATGCCATTCTGGTAACATCAGACCCCGATAAATTTTCATGGAATCCCTTTAACACAGAAGTCAAGATTCTCTACAATGAAGCAAAAATCCCCGTCATCTTCATCAATGCACAACATCTTGGAATGATTATCGGGGGCCGATAAAAACGGTCGCGGCTTAAATGACTGAATGCCGGTTATTGCCGGCATTTTTTTTACTTTTACAGTCGGACTATACCAACGAATCATCCATGAAAGCAACAGATGCACAAAATAGGATTGAGCAGCTTCGCGAGGAATTAAACCATCATAATTACCGGTATTATGTACTCGCACAGCCTGAAATCAGCGATTATGAATATGACAAAATGATGGAACAGCTCATTGAGCTGGAGCAAACTCATCCCGAATACCATGATTCAAACTCTCCTTCACAAAGAGTTGGCGGAGCAGTTACAAAAAGCTTTCCCACTGTAAAACACCGATACCCGATGCTCTCGCTGGGAAACACTTACAGCAAGGAAGAGTTAAGTGATTTCGACAAAAGGGTTGCCAAAGGGTTATCAGAAAGCTATGAATATGTCTGTGAACTAAAGTTCGACGGTGTGGCTATCGGATTGAGCTACGAAAATGGCCGCTTTTTAAGGGCAGTTACCAGGGGCGACGGAGTGCAGGGCGATGATGTGTCCAATAACATCAAAACAATAAAAAGCATCCCCCTTGTGATAAATCACAAAGAAGCATTAACTGCCTTTGAGGTTCGTGGAGAGGTTTTTATGCCTCATAAGAGTTTCATGACTCTTAACGAACAAAAGGAAGAACAGGGAGAAACGCTCTTTGCAAATCCAAGAAACGCTGCCGCCGGAAGCCTGAAGCTTCAAAACTCCGCCCTGGTGGCAAAAAGAAATCTTGATTGCTTCATCTATGGTTTACTGGCCGAAGACCTCCCTTTCAAAACCCACTGGGAAAGCATTGAGGCACTGGAAAAATGGGGTTTTAAACTGTGCAAGCATCGCAAAAAATGCACCGATATTGGTGATGTTTTTGATTTTATCAATGAGATGGAACTGCTGAGGGCACAACTCCCTTTTGATATTGATGGCGTTGTGATAAAAGTAAACAACTATGCCCAGCAAAAAGCACTGGGATATACAAGCAAATTTCCCAGGTGGGCAATTTCATATAAATTTAAAGCTGAAAGGGGCTACACCCGCCTGATTGATGTTGCCTACCAGGTCGGAAGAACCGGAGCCGTTACACCGGTAGCCATCCTTGAACCGGTTTTGATTGCCGGATCAACAGTACAGAGAGCATCGCTGTATAACGCAGGAAAAATGGCCGAGCTTGACCTGCATTACAACGATATGGTTTATGTTGAAAAGGGGGGCGACATCATTCCAAAGATCGTGGAAACAGATCCCCAAAAAAGGGAATACAATGCCAAACCGGTAAGCTTTATCACCCAATGTCCGGAATGTAATACATCGCTCAGAAAAGAATCCGGTGAAGCAGTGTATTACTGTCCGAATACAACCTCCTGTCCGCCACAGATACAAGGGCGTATTGAGCATTTCATCAGCAGGCGGGCGATGAACATCGACAGCCTTGGACAAGGGAAAACGGAATTACTTATCCAAAACAAAAAGATCAGTAACATCGCCGACCTTTACGATTTACGTTACGAAGACCTGATCGGACTGGAAAAGGTGATCACCGATCCCATTACACAGAAACAAAAAAAGATCGGCTTCAGGGACAAAACCGTCCGAAATATTCTAAAAGCGATTGAAGCCTCCAAAAAAACACCGTTTGAACGGGTGCTTTACGCTTTGGGCATCAGACACCTGGGAGAAACAATGGCCCGAAAGCTCGCAAGGCATTTCGAAAGCATCGACCGCCTGATGGATGCTACATACGATGATTTGATCTCGGTAGATGAGGTGGGTGAAAAAATGGCCGGAAGTATTCAGGATTACTTCGACAACTTCGAAAACCTGCAGATCCTGGTACGCCTCAGAAAGGCCGGACTCAACTTTTCTATTGAAAAAGACAGTGGAGCAGCCACATCCGCTGCGTTAAGCGGCAAATCATTTGTTGTTTCGGGTGTGTTTGCAAAATTTTCCCGTGATGAGATCAAAGCATTAATTACCGACAATGGTGGTGAAATCAAAAGCAGCATCTCATCCAAAACAGATTTTGTTGTAGC
>SLNX01000085.1 GCA_007132825.1 Bacteroidales bacterium
AGAAGCACTCCACCAAGGAGTTCTGCAAGTCCGGCGAGAAGCACTCCTTCGCGGAGCTCTGCAAGTCCGGCAAGAAGTACTCCGTCCAGAAGCAGCTCTCCCGCACGAAGCAGCTCAAGTGGCTCCCGGTCATCCTCCTCAAGCGGTGGAAGAAACAGATAAGCCACAATCGCACAAGTAACCCAATAATAAATCCAACCTCCCGGCACCATATACCGGTTTACGCCGGGGGGTTTTTTGTTCAAACCCTTTTAATTGAAATATCATAAAAATGAAAAAGTTTGCACTTGTAATCATAGTGATTTTAATGACGGCTTCGATGGGTTTCGCACAAAGTGAAACAGATGCCTTGCGTTATTCGCAACTAATGTACGGAGGGACAGCCAGATTTGCTTCCATGGGAGGATCATTTGGCGCCCTGGGCGGAGATTTTTCTTCACTGGGAATCAACCCTGCCGGAATTGCAGTGTACAGAAGCTCCGAAATCACGATCACACCGGCCTTAAACTTCAGCCGTATAGAAACTACCTATTTCAACACCCCTGACGAGGATACAAAGTATGACTTCAATATGGGCAATTTCGGGGCAGTGATAACTTTCCCAACCAACAGAACAGACGACAACGGAGGATGGCAGTTTATAAACATCGGCTTCGGCATCAACCGGCACAACAATTTTAACGAAAGATGGATTGCAAGGGGGTTCAACCCAAACAACTCACTTATGTCAAGTTTTCTTGAACAGGCTATCCGGGAAGGAAGCGTGGGTCAGCTTGATGATTTTTCAACCGGACTCGCATGGGACACATGGCTATTGGGCAAAGATGAGGACACAGGCTTTTTTGTAGACATGCCGGATGGAATGGTTAGCCAGCACCGTGAAACCAATGCCTCCGGATCTATAAGAGAATTTGTGCTTTCACTCGGTGCAAATTACGGCGACAAACTTTACCTTGGGGCAACTTTTGGCTTTCCCTCCATCCGATATAAAGAAGAAAACGTTTTTAGGGAAGCTGACTCTGAGGGGTTAAGTGACGACTTTAACCAGTTGACCTATGTAAACTCTTTTGAAACATCCGGATCAGGCTTCAACTTCAAGCTGGGAGCCATTTTCCGTGCATCGGATGTTGTTCGTTTGGGCGCAGCCTTTCACACACCTACTTTTTACGAACTCCGCGACAAATACCGCGCATCCATGCGATCCAGTATGAATTTTGATGACTATAAAGACTTTGCCCGGTCGCCCGAAGGGCGTTTTGATTACGAACTTGAAACCCCAATGAAGGCAATTGGAAGCCTCGGTCTTGTCTTTGGCAACATAGGCATGATTAACGTCGACTATGAATATGTTGATTATTCAACCATGCGACTGCGCAGCAGCAATCATCTGTTTACAGATGAAAATAGCATCATCCGAAACACAATGACACAACAACATGTCATTCGGGTTGGTGGAGAGGTGCGTCTTGATCCGGTCATTTTCCGGGCAGGTTACGCCCATCATTCCAGTCCGTATGTATCAGGAGTTAATGATGGTGAACGCAATTTGTTATCTGCTGGCTTCGGCATACGGGAAGGGAACTACTTCCTCGATTTTGCCTACACCTATATGTTCTACAACGAAGATTACATTTTGTATGATATCGGCAGTGGAGGGCCGGTTGCAAACAGGGAATTCGCAAACAGCATGTTCCGAGCAACCCTGGGCTGGCGTTTCTAACAATATGGCAAAACAATAACCTTTGGCTATTTCTACTGCTATCATTTTTGAATGTACTTTTTCTGTGGCAACCATCCAAAGAAAAAGTACCAAAAAGAAAGATCTCCGCTTACAATGCATCTGCTAAAATCTACGGCATCTTCAATTGAAGATGCCTTGGTTTTGAACGCAGATCCATCAAATGCGGCAGTGAACGCTAAAAGCTTAACATCAAAAAACAATGAACAATAAACAACGAACAAAAAACAGACATGTCATTCCCGTATTGTGGCCACCACTTTTTTGGGGGGCTTGAACTCATGATGACAGGAAGTTATTCATCAACACTTTTCATGATCTCTTCATCTATCAACACCCTGCCACAATACTCACAAACAATGATCTTTTTATGCAAACGGATATCCAGGTATCGCTGCGGTGGGATCTTGTTAAAACAACCTCCACAGGCGTCACGTTCAACCGGAACCACTGCCAGCCCATTTAAAGCGTTCTCCCTAATACGCTGATAAGCGGTAAGTAAGCGATCTTCTATCTTTGCTTTTTGCTTTTCAGATTTCTCTATAAGCAAGGCTTCATCTTTTTCCGTTTCAGCAATGATGTCACTAAGTTCCGCTTTTTTTGCATCAAGGTCTTCTTTACGCTCAGTAAGCTCCTCATCAACCTTTCCAACAATCTCTTTTTTAATTTCAACCTCTGCAGAAAACTCTTTCATTTTTTTCTCAGCAAGCTGTGCCTCAAGTGTCTGATACTCTATCTCCTTCGACAATGAGTCATACTCCCTGTTGTTGCGTACGTTCATTTGCTGCGACTCATATTTCTTAATCAGTTCAAGGCTTTCCTGAGCTGCAATTTTCTTGTTGGAGATCGCGGTATCAAGATCTTTGATCTCATCCTGAAATTTTTTAACACGTGTTTCGAGTCCTTCAATTTCATCTTCAAGATCCTGTACCTCCAAAGGCAATTCTCCTCGAACACTTCTCAAACTGTCAATCTTTTGATCAATGCGCTGAAGCGTATACAAAGCGATAAGTTTGTTTTTAATGGTTTGTTCGATGCTTTCATCCAGTGACGACTCGGGCATGTCAACCGGAGACCCCTCAGTGCCGGTGTTGGGGTTAATCTTTATGTTCTGCTCATTGTTTTGATCAGAAGCTTTTTTTGTTTGTGCTTTTTTCGTGCTCTTCGCCATATGTTATTTGTGTCTTTATTGTTGAACTGCAGAAGTTTAGTAATAATGGACCGGATTGTTATCCACCTCCGAAATCAGGAGTGCAAAGTTAGTTATTTTTTTCTTAATCTGACTGTGTAATAATTCTTTGGTATATTGTTCCGTTTCATAGTGTCCGGCATCAATGAGCAAGATCCGGCTGTCAGCCTCAAAAAACTGGTGATATTTTACATCACCGGTTACAAATGCCTGAGCACCTGCCTTAATGGCATCCTGAATAAGAAAGGCACCGGACCCTCCACAAATGGCAACACGGCCAACAGGTTGGTCGATCAATGCCGAATGACGCAGGAATGGAACATTCATTGTCTTTTTCAGGTGATCCAAAAAATCCTTTGCAGGCAAAGGTGTATCAAAAGTGCCTGTCATTCCCGATCCAACCTTGTCGAATACATTGTCAAGCGGATAAATGTCGTATGCGACCTCTTCATAAGGATGGCTTGCAAACATGGCCGACAATACGGCAGATTGCAGGAATGCGGGGAAAATAGTTTCAATGCGTACTTCCGGTTCATAATGCAATTCATTTATGCTTCCGGTAAACGGATTTGTATTTTCACCCGCACGAAAGGAGCCTTTTCCTTCCAGGTTAAAGCTGCAGCAATCATAATCTCCGATCTGACCAGCACCCGCCTTAAAAATTGCTGACCGAACCATGTCTGCATGGTCAGTCGGGCAAAATGTAACCAGCTTTTTAAGCAGCCCTTTTAAGGGTTTCAATATCTTTAAGTTCTTCAGGCCAATAACAGAAGCCAGCATGTTATTAACCCCTTCATGAACATTGTCGAGGTTTGTATGTACCGCAACAATCGCAATGCCCAAACGAACAGCCTCCATAATGATTCGTTGGGTAGCATCGGCGGCGGTTAGTTTAGTTATCCCTTTAAAGATCAAAGGATGGTGGCATAAAATCAGGTCACATTTGCGCGCTATCGCTTCACGAAGCACCTCCTCTGTTACATCCAGACAGATTAGTGCACGACTTACCTCCTGTTCAGGGTTTCCGATCTGTATACCCGAGTTGTCGTAAGACTCCTGGAGTGAAAAAGGAGCCACTCCCTCCAATGCTTCCATTACTTCTTTTAATTGCATAGCTTTAAATTTATGTTGATGACACTCAAAAATACAGGTTTTTTTAATACTTGTAGCGTCTTTTATTACCCTCTTGTTTCATAGATATTTTTATGTATATTTACAGGTTGAAAATGCTGATTCCTAAGGAAATGACATAAACATAAGTTTCAAATGGGTTTTTTCCGCATTCTTCTGGTCCCTTTTGCGCTCCTTTATGGCCTGGCTGTATGGGTCCGAAATGCATTATTCGACATTGGTGTTCTTCCTTCAGAGCAGTTTGAGGTTCCGGTGATCAGCATAGGGAACCTTCGTACAGGGGGAACAGGAAAGACGCCGCACGTGGAGTATCTGGTCAGGCTACTTAAAAACCAATACAATGTAGCTGTTCTCAGCAGGGGTTATAAGAGAAAAAGCAGGGGTTTTGTTGTGGCAGGACCAGAAACATCATGCAAAGACATAGGTGATGAACCCTGCCAGATGTACAATAAGTTTCCCGACATTGTTGTTGCAGTTCACGAAAAAAGAAGCAAAGGGATCAAAAGGATACTCGAAGTCTTTCCGGAAACCAATCTCGTTATTCTTGACGATGCTTTTCAGCATCGTTATGTAAAGCCGGGTTTAAATCTTTTGCTCACTGGCTACTTTAATCCTTTTTTTGATGATTTTTTATTGCCTGTTGGCAATTTAAGAGAAGGGAAACGTCGGGTCCGACGTGCTGATGCACTCATTGTAACCAAAACTCCAACCATTTTTTCACCCCTTGACAGGCGTTATTTCCTTAAAAAACTAAAAAAGTATAAACAGCCGCATGTCTATTTTTCAGCTTTCCAGTATAAGAAACTGGCACCATTGAATGACAAAGCAAAGTCATTCAGCGCAAAGAGTCTGAAAAGCATTTTTCTCCTTACCGGCATTGCCAATAGCGTGGCGCTTGAGGAGTATTTGAAAACGATCAGCAAGGACCTTTATGTTCATAAATATCGGGATCATCATCAATTTACTTACAAAGACCTGGAAAAAATCCGTTCGCATTTTAAAAAAACAATCAGCTATTCAAAAGTGATCGTAATCACAGAAAAAGATGCCATGAGGCTGCAGGACGCGAAGCTTCAGGAATGCCTTAAGGACATTCCTGTATTTGTGCTGCCGGTGGAAGTACAGTTTCATGGCTCGGATCAGAAAGATTTTAATGATTTGGTTTATCGGTTTCTGAAAAAAACAAAGAAACAGGGAACAAAAGCATGCCCCCTGTCTGAAAGTTATCAATCAAATTTTTGCTAAAACGGGAGATCGTCGTCCTCGGGCGGCAAATCATCAGTTTTAGGTTGCTCCATAGTGTTCTGATCCTGCTGACTCCCTGAGCCTCCTCCCGGTCTGCTGCCTACAAAATTCATCACATCACCAATGATTTCGGTAGTATAGCGCTTATTTCCATCCTTATCATCCCACTGCCGCGTTTGGAGGCGTCCCTCTATGTACACCTGGCTTCCTTTCTGCAGATATTTCTCAGCCAGCTCAGCACGCTGATGCCATACAACAACGTTGTGCCATTCTGTCTTTTCAACCATCTCCCCGTCCTTACCTTTATAATATTCATTTGTTGCAAGAGGGAAACGTGCCAGCTTGGTGCCGCTTTCCAATGTTCTGATCTCCGGGTCTTTTCCCAAATTTCCAAGTAAGATAACTTTGTTTACTCCAGCCATAATTTTGTTTTTTTGTTGTGAATAATTATATTTTCAATGCGAATTTATTTTTATTTTAGATATTTTAAAAATATTTGACACACAAAAAAGCTTAGTGGTCATTTTTTTTGGACAGTGAGTCTGATTTGATTCGAAATTAATAAAAAAGAGCATGAATCGCACATAATCTAATTAACAAATCAGGCATATACTTTACTTTTCCTGAACCCGGGTCAACAATTCTATCAGTCTGGGCTTGGCCATCTGCTCAAACTGATCAATTTTAACGGGAATGAATTTTTTATTTAACAAATCAGTATGCTCATGGTCTGCGCAGACCTGGAAAAGTTTGGCATGGATGGTTTGGTGTGTCAGCTTATGTACCCTTTGCCTGACTTGCTTAAGCATCAGAAATGCTTTATCATCAGGAAAAAGCTGAAGCCACCATGGGTGTTGAAATATTTTTTCCGTGGAGATTTCTGCTGATGTTTCCAGCAGCGGAAAATCATACATGTTTTTCCAGATATCGTTTTCCAGTCGTTTTTTTATGTAGATAATGTTGTTTCCTTGCCTGTCTTTTGTTGTAATTTTGAAATAATTGAAATATCTTTCCCTGGCGGCCTTTTTGGGGTTTTTTACGGGATAATGATGAGTTGCATTTTGTTGTTTTGCAAGACAGGTCTCATTTAACGGGCATTTTTGGCATAATGGTCTGAAAGGTTTGCAAATCATGGAGCCAAGGTCCATCAAGGCCTGATTAAAGTCGCCGGGCCTCTTCGGGTCTATCAGCTGTGTGGCCAGTTGAAAAAATCGTGTTTTCCCTTTCGCAGTATCGATATTGTATGAAAGCCCAAAAACACGGGACAGCACACGATAGCCATTGCCGTCAAGTGCGGGGATGGGCTCCCTGAACACGATGGATGCAACAGCGGCTGCCGTATAGGGGCCAACTCCTTTAAGGCGCATCCATTGTTTACTGCTTTCGGGAAATTTTTTATCCTGTTTCTTTACAATTTCGCGGGCTGCCTGGTGCAAGTTTCTGGCCCTGGAATAATATCCAAGCCCCTGCCATAATCGCAACACTTCATCTTCAGAAGCTGCGGCCAGGGAGGTCACGTCGGGGAAAGCATCCAAAAAACGGGAATAATATGTCATGCCCTGTTCAATGCGTGTTTGCTGCAAAATCACTTCGGAGATCCATACCTTATAGGGGTCGTCTGAGGTGCGCCAGGGAAGGATTCTTTTATGGGAATCGTACCAAAATAATAAACGATCGGAAAATTCCATCTAACCACAATTGTCATCAAACAGCATACAAAGTAAAGAAGATATCTAATCGATTGATGTAAAAATGATTAATTTATTTTTTGGTAATAAGAAAAAAGTTATCTTTGCAAGCCTGAAACAAAAGAAAACTCATTATAAACACCTTATAACCAAAAAAGTAAAGAATCATGACTAAAGCTGAAATCGTAACTGAAATTGCCAACAAAACCGGCATCGAAAAAGTAGCTGTACAAGCAACTGTTGAATCTTTTATGAGCACGGTTAAAAATGCCCTTGTTAAAGGAGACAATGTATACCTCAGGGGTTTTGGCAGCTTTATTATTAAGGAAAGAGCTGAAAAAACCGGAAGAAACATTTCCAAAAACACCAGCATTATCATTCCTGCGCATTGCATCCCAGCTTTCAAACCTGCGAAGGAATTTGTTAGCGAAGTAAAAGCCTCTGTAAAGGTTTAATTACGGTAATTGGTTGAGTGGGGTATTGCCCCATAGTTGAAGAATTATTAATATAGGAGAAAAACCATGCCAAGCGGAAAAAAAAGGAAAAGACATAAAATGGCAACCCATAAACGCAAGAAACGTCTGAGAAAAAACAGGCATAAGAAGAAATAATGCGTTTTGTGGAATTTGTTTGCCGACATTCTAATTTCCTACACTAAATTACATAATGCCTTTTGGTATTATGTAATTTTGTTATGAAGCAAAATGCATTCCGGCAAAACAACTATACCTCCCATTCAACAATATGGAAGATGAATTCCTTAAAGTATCCTTGTTGTGAACAAAGAACTGATCATTGACTCAGGAGCAACGGAAGTCGTAATGGCTTTGCTTGAGGATAAGCGGCTCGTGGAGCTGCATCGAGAGCGAAAAAACAACAACTACTCCGTTGGCGACATTTACCTCGGAAAGATTAAAAAGATCATTCCGGGACTAAATGCAGCGTTTGTTGATGTAGGGTATGAGAAGGATGCCTTTTTACACTATCTCGATCTGGGAAGCCAGATCAACAGTTTGAACAAGTATTCTAAACTGGCCATAGCTGGCAAAACCAAAGTGCTGGCAATGGAACATTTCCATCTTGAACCGGAAATTGAAAAAACGGGCAAGATTACAGAAGTACTTGCCTCAAACCAACCGGTGCTTGTTCAAATCGCAAAGGAACCGATTTCAACAAAGGGGCCACGGATCACAAGTGAGCTTTCACTGGCAGGACGCTACCTGGTGCTCGTACCTTTTTCTGACCGGATCTCCATTTCCCAAAAGATCCAGAACTCGGAAGAAAAAAACCGCCTGAAGCGTCTTGTCCAAAGCATTAAGCCAAAGAACTTCGGTGTAATAATCCGCACCGTTGCTGAAGGCAAGATGGTAGCAGATCTGGATGCAGACCTTAACAACCTGATATCTAAATGGTATGGAATAGCTGAAAAACTTTCCAATGCCAAACCACCTCGCATCATACTTGGAGAGATCAACAGATCATCTGCCATGTTGCGTGACATGCTTAACGAGTCTTTCAATAACATCCACGTAAATGATGCCCTGATTTACGAAGAACTCAAAGACTACATCAAAACAATTGCGCCCGAAAAACTGGACATACTCAAGCTTCATAAAGGAAAGGCCAACATATTTGATCATTTTGGCATAGAAAAACAGATAAAAGGTTCATTTGGTAAGGTTGTGTCCATAAAAAGCGGCGCCTACCTGGTCATTGAGCATACAGAAGCATTGCACGTGATTGATGTGAACAGCGGACAGCGGATCAGCAGTGAAAACACCCAGGAGAACAATGCGCTGGATGTAAACCTTGAAGCAGCGGCAGAAATTGCCCGTCAGCTTAGATTGCGCGACATGGGTGGCATCATTGTGGTTGATTTCATAGACATGGTACAGGCAGCAAACCGCAGAAAGCTTTACGAGACCATGAAGGAGGAGATGAAAAAAGATCGTGCCAAACACAATGTTCTCCCTCCAAGCAAGTTCGGACTCGTGCAGATTACCAGGCAAAGGGTGCGTACCGAAACATCGGTTGAAACACTGGAGAAATGCCCGGCATGTAATGGCAGCGGCAAAATTAAACCCAGTATCATTTTTATCGATGAAATTGAAAGCAATCTGCGTTACCTGATCAGGGAACAAAACGAAAAGTCATTGACCCTTAGGGTACATCCGTTTATCTATGCCTTCCTGACCAAAGGACTAATGTCAATAAGAATGAAATGGTTCTTTAAATACAAAAAGTGGATCAGACTTTATCCTTCAACATCCTACCACTTCCTCGAATACCGGTTTTTTAACAAACTGGATGACGAAATTAAAATTTAACACTGTCGCAATTTGCACACCAGGCAAGATTGAAACAACAAATCAAATGACAGCCGGCAAAAACAAACGACAGATGATTATTCAGGAACTTACGGAAAAGGCAAAAAAATATTGTGCATTCTCAGAACGGTGTTCTTTTGACCTGGATCAAAAGCTTTCTCGCTTAGGAGCAAATGCCGCTGCGAGGCAGAAAATCGTCAAACAATTGAAAAAAGAAAAATATGTTGACGACGAACGCTTTGCCAAAATCTTTGCGAAAAGCAAGCTGAAAAACAATAACTGGGGAAAAATCAAAATCAGAGCTGAGCTCCATAAGCGTCAGATTGACCAATGCATTATTGATAAGGCAGTTGAAGAAATTGACGAAAACACTTATCTTAACATACTGAAAGCACTTTATCAAAAAAAGCATAAAGAACTTATTAAATCCAATAAGGATCAAATTAAGGACAAAACCGTGGCATACTGTTTGCAAAAAGGCTTTGAAACAGACCTTGTTTTTTCGGTTAACAGCAGTTTGATTATTAATTATTGATCATAAATCATCAATTAACAATAAAAAGTCAACAATCAACAATCAACAATTAACAATTAACAATTAACAATTATAATAGTGATACACATTGACCACATTAAAGATCTGTATAAGAGGCTCGATGCCTTGAGGAGGTTTCTTTGACATTGAAGGGAAAAGTAAAGAAACGGAAATTCTGCAGAAAGTAACAGAGGAGCCCTCATTCTGGGACAATCCGCAAGAAGCACAAAAGCATCTTAAAAAGATCAGCACCATCAAGAAATGGATTGACGCTTATGAGGCAGCCAAACAGAAGCTGGATGACCTAAACGTGTTGTTTGAGTTTTTCCAGGAAGGTGAAGGTTCTGAGGAAGAATTAATAAAGCAACATAAAACCACTCTGGGCCTGATTGAAGATCTGGAGTTTCAGAAAATGCTCAACAAGGAGGAGGATCATCTCCACGCAATTCTTTCGATTAACTCGGGAGCCGGAGGAACAGAGAGCCAGGACTGGGCTGAAATGCTGATGCGAATGTACCTTAGATGGGCCGAACGTCATAATTTTGATTCTAAGGTACTGGATATACAAGAGGGTGATGGTGCCGGAATAAAAAGTGCATCAATAGAGATCCAAGGGGAGCACGCCTATGGTTACCTGAAAGGGGAAAATGGTGTACACAGGTTGGTCAGGTTATCACCTTTTGATGCAAACCATAAACGACATACCTCCTTTGCCTCGGTTTATGCTTATCCAGTTGTTGATGAAAACATTAACATTGAGATCAATCCTGCAGACCTTTCGTGGGACACCTTTCGATCAAGCGGGCCTGGTGGCCAGAATGTAAATAAAGTGGAAAGCGCTGTAAGGGTCCGACATGCCCCTTCCGGACTGGTTGTTGAGTGTCAGGAAACCCGATCACAGGTTCAAAATCGTGAGAAGGCCCTGACTATGTTAAAATCTCAACTATATGAAATAGAATTGAGAAAAAAGAGGGAAAAAATTAACGAAATGGAGGAGGGAAAGAAAAAAATTGAGTGGGGCTCGCAGATAAGAAATTACGTTTTTCATCCCTACAAAATGGTAAAAGACCTTCGCACCAATGTCGAAACATCAAATGTGCAACAGGTAATGGATGGCGAAATCGATCCTTTTATAAAGGCATTTTTGATTGAGTTTGCGTAAGGTCTTTTAAATGTTTTACGCATCAAACCTTCAGTTTATTGGTTATCAGCCAGTTCAACAAAAACTTAAACCAACCCTTCTTTCAACCACCATAATAGCTTGATAAAAAGAACGTTGAACCCCCTCTGTTTATAACTTTTGCCATTTGTTAATAACCTTCAGTTGGAGTCAATTGTTTTGTTTTTTAATTTCGTTGTTACAACTGCACCGAATCAAATTCATTTTTTTCACGGGGTACCAACAAGGGCTTTTGCCCATAGGATATTAACGACTAAAGAATACAACAACATGGCCGGCAAAACTACCACAACAGAGATAAATGAAGAGAAAAAACAACAATCCGCAGGGGGCAATCTTTATGACCAGGTTCTGGATCAGCGCGAGACTCCTGACATTGATAAACCGGGAAAAGCAAGTGCCGGAGGAGAAGCTGTCTCCAAAGAGGTCATGGAACATGTCCTCGTTAAGTATGATTATGACAGTGTATTGAAAAAAGCCACCGCTTACTTTGGTGGTGACTCCCTGGCTGCTGGAGTATGGGTAAACAAATATGCCCTGAAAGACTCAGAGGGAAACCTTTATGAGCAGACGCCAGACGATATGCATCGAAGGATTGCCAGGGAGATTCACCGTATTGAGAAAAAGTATCCGGATCCCATGCCGGAAGACAAAATTTTTACACTGCTCAAGGATTTTAAATACATTGTTCCGCAAGGTAGTCCTATGGCCGGCATAGGCAATCCCTTTCAGATCGGATCACTTTCCAATTGCTTCGTGATAGGAAATAAAGGAACGGCAGACTCCTATGGCGGCATTATGAAGCTCGATGAAGAGCAGGTACAATTAATGAAGCGACGCGGTGGTGTCGGCCACGATCTATCGCACATCAGGCCAAAAGGAAGCCCTGTGAAGAACAGCGCCCTTACCTCAACAGGTTTGGTTCCTTTTATGGAAAGGTATTCAAACTCCACCAGGGAGGTGGCACAAGACGGACGGCGGGGTGCTCTGATGCTCACCGTATCGGTAAAACATCCGGATGCTGAAGGGTTTATTGATGCGAAACTGGAGCAGGGCAAAGTTACCGGAGCCAATGTTTCGGTAAAACTAACGGACGACTTTATGCAAGCCGTCAAAGATGACACTGACTTTGTACAACAATACCCGATCAATGCCGAACAGCCCAAGTATGTGAAAAAAATTCGTGCCCGGGAACTATGGGAAAAGATCGTTCACAACGCCTGGAAGTCAGCCGAGCCCGGCATCCTTTTCTGGGACACCATCATCAATGAGTCTGTGCCGGACACCTACTCAGATCTTGGTTTCAATACTGTTTCAACCAATCCGTGCGGTGAGATCCCGCTATGCCCTTACGACAGTTGCCGTTTGCTGGCCATCAATCTTTTTGGATATGTCAAACAACCGTTTACAACACACGCAAGCTTCGACTTTGACCTTTTTAAAAAGCATGTAGCCTATGCACAAAGGATCATGGACGACATCATTGACCTGGAACTTGAAAAAATCGAAAACATCCTTAACAAGATCGATTCCGATCCTGAAGCATCAGAAGTAAAGCAAGTTGAGAAAAATCTCTGGCAAAAAATCCGTGACAAGTGCATCGAAGGACGCAGAACCGGCATTGGCATTACTGCCGAAGG
>SLNX01000015.1 GCA_007132825.1 Bacteroidales bacterium
GCTTGGTGGACTTTTACCTGTTGTCACATTCGACAGCGACCTCGGCTTACAATACGGGGCACTTGTAAATATATTCAATTATGGAGATGGTTCCCGGTTTCCTCAATACAATCACTCACTGTATTTCGAGGTTTCAAGATTTACAAGGGGTAGTGGCGTTAACCGGTTCTTTTATGATTCCGATAAGCTTATAAATGGCATCCGGACAACATTTGACGTAACTTACATGACCGATCCCCTGCTCGACTTTTTTGGGTTCAACGGTTATCAGGCGATATATAACAGTAAGTTTACCGATCCAGATAGTGATCAGTATATTTCCAGGGCATTTTACGCCCATGACAGAAACAAGTTCAGGATCAAACTCGACTTGCAAGGAGGAATTGGCGATGGCAACTTCATCTGGATGTCCGGATTTGAAACCTACCATTTTTCCGTTGGCCCAGTCGATATTGAAAAGTTAAACAAAGGCAAAACCGAGGACTTATTGCCAAGTGTACCTGGGCTTTACGATAAGTATGTGGCATGGGGATTAATATCGCAGGCTGAGCAAAAAGGTGGCTGGATAAATTATTTAAAAGCAGGGCTCTCATACGACACGAGGGACCACGAGCCCAACCCCATGCGCGGAATCTGGACAGAAGCGGTTATTTTAGTGGCGCCCGGTTTTCTTGCCGCCGGTAACATGGGGCATGCTCGTCTTTCTCTGACCCACAGACAGTATTTTACCCTGCTTCCCGATAATCTCTCCCTTGCATACCGAATCAATTTCCAGCAAAATATTGCAGGCGAAACACCATTTTATCTGCAGCCACTGATCATAACTTCTTTTTTGCGAAGCTACTCTGTTGAAGGCCTTGGAGGCAAAAGCACACTGAGGGGAATACTGCGCCACAGGGTTGTTGGTAATGGTTTCGCACTTGGAAATCTTGAGCTTAGATGGAAATTCTTGCATCTCCACATTGGCAATACCTATGTTTACCTCGGCATGAATGCATTCCTAGACGCTGGCATGGTGACTGACAAAATTGATCTGAACCTGGGTGGTATTCCGGAAACAGAGAGGCACCTGTACTTTGAAGATCAAAATGATACTCCGCACGTTTCCGCAGGACTGGGTTTGCGCGTTGCCATTAACCGCAATTTTATTGTAGCATTCGACTTTGGGAAGGCATTCGATGAACGTGACGGTGGCACAGGTGTTTATGTCGGAATCAACTACCTTTTTTAAATGATATAGGTCTCAAGCAATCGACATTGGCCTTCAGGCAATAATACCAGGTTTTTGATTGATGCCGGAAGCAATATCGTTTCTCCCTTTTTTAAAAATTCTTCGCCACCTGGAAACTCGATGCGACATGCACCATCCATGCAAACATATACAACGAAGCTATCCACAAAAAAGTAATCCAACTCACGTATTATGTTAAAATCCAGCAAGTTTGTGGTAAAATAAGGAGAGCTTGCAAGTTTTACAGCCTCATTTGGCTGTGACTCATACGATACCCTATTATCTTTTGCTTTGAAATCGATCACATCAAGTGCCTCTTCGACATGGAGCTTCCGGGGTTTTCCATCACTTCCGGGCCTGTCCCAGTCGTACAAGCGATAGGTTATATCAGATGATTGCTGTATTTCGCACAAAGCAATTCCAGATCCGATTGCATGTACCTGCCCGGCAGGAATATAAAACACATCACCCTGTTGAACATTATATACGTTGAGGAGCTCTTTCAGCTTGTTGTTTCCGAGATGAAAAAGATATTCCTCTTTAGCAACATCTTTTTTGAAGCCGGCAATGATTTCTGCATCTGCCTCAGCATGGATGACATACCACATCTCATTTTTTCCATTAGACTGATGCCGGATGCGTGCCACAGCATCATCAGGGTGCACCTGGATAGAGAGATCTCCAACGGTGTCAAGTAATTTGAACAACAAGGGGAAGTTATTGCCATGTTTCTCATAAACTGTTTCTCCCACAAGGTCTCCCATATACACTTCGATGATCTCTGCAAGGTTGTTACCTTCGAGAAATCCATTAGAAACAACAGATACGTTTCCGGGCAAAGAAGAAAGCTCCCAGGATTCGCCGCAATTAGGTAATGGGTCAAAGTTTTTATTAAACAGAGAACGTAGGCGCTGCCCGCCCCAGACTCTCTCCTTAAATTGAGGAGTAAACTTCAGCGGATACAAAACATTTTCCATGGAAAACAGGATTATTCTGGGACCAATAAGAGAGAAACTGGTTTTATGGCCACATGATCTCTTCCTTGTCGTTCATAGCCACAGCCCAGCTTACAAGCTCAAGGCGACCATTTTCAAAAACAAACTGCATGTGGGCCTCATGAAAGAAGACAATCAATTCATCAAGTTCCGGATCATCTTCAATTTCAAAATCGGAGAAATCATTCGTCTTCATCAAGGCAATGATTTGATCCTGATTCATTGCGAACACCTTCTCTCCAAAAAGGGTAACCCCCTCATTATCTGTTTCAAAGTTGGTGCAAACATTGTTCAGGTCTTTTTCAAAGTAGAGTGAATGGCCGTCGTCCCAATAGCTCCAAACTTCCACCTCATGGATTTCACCTTCAACGTCAATGGTTTCTTTTTCAGATGGTTCACCAAGGAGCTTAAGCACCTCGTCCTGGCTTACTCCAAATTTTATATCGCCAAAGCCTTTCAATGGCTTGATCTCTTTTAGTTCTTTCATGGTATGATTTTTTTATGGATGGATAACTTGGAGAATTGTTGCAAAGATATGGATAATATTTCAAGGAGAGCTGTTCATTGTTTGTTGTTCTTTGTTCACTGTACACTATTTTTATCCACAAATGCACACAAATTTTTGCTCAAATTTTCACAAATTAAATGCATGGTCCTGAAATTTCTCTTCGATCTTCTTAACCTTAACCTTAATCTTAAACTCAATCTCAACCTTAATTAAGTGGGGAATTGGGCTCTTTGGCCATGTGATTGTAGACCAGTTTGTCGGTTAAGGCCGGGAATAATTTATTGAGTAGAACGGTAAGCTTTCCCTGGCGGGTCAGGATCAGGGTTCTTTTGCGCTTTCTGACTGCCTTCATAATCTCTTTTGCCACTGCTTCGGCGGTCATCATTTTTTCTTCGGCACGTGGTGATTCACCCTGCATGCTTCCATCCTCTGCAAGTGCTGTTTTCCGGATGTTTGACGCGGTAAAACCGGGACAGGCAATCAGAACATGCAATCCGGTTTTCCGGTTTTCGATCCGGAGCGTTTCCAGGAAACCCTGTAGGGCGAATTTAGAGGCTGAGTATCCGCTGCGGGCAGGCA
>SLNX01000237.1 GCA_007132825.1 Bacteroidales bacterium
GCTTTTTCATGTTGATAATGGTTTTTTTGTTTTTGATTTTTTTGATGATGATGATTTAATGAGCATAAGTGGCAGCAAGGTCAGGCTGGCCATTCCGGCAACAAGCATCGTGACGGCGATCAGGAAGCCAAAACGCTGCAGTGGCACCAGGTTCGAGAATGCCAGCACGGCAAAGCCGGCGCTAACAGACAGCATGTTGATAAAGATCGCCTTCCCGCTGGTACGGATGCTGTTTTTCAGGCTGGCTTCCAGCCCCAGCCCTTCCCGGCAACCCTTCCCGAAGCGGCTGATCATGTGTATAGAGTAGTCAATCCCGATGCCGATGGTAACACTCCCTGTAAGCACGGTGGCAATGTCGAGGGGTATGCCGGTCATTCCCATGATTCCAAACAGAATGATCAGAGTGATCCCAATCGGAACAATGGCGATCAACCCTTTCCTGAATGACCCAAGAAGGATACTTACCATGATAATCACCAGAATGGTGGCAATGATCAGGCTGTAGGTCTGACTGCTGATGATGCTTTCGTCCAGTCGTTTCAGCATCACGGGGATGCCGGTATAAGCCAACTGGTGTTGTTCCATGCTGTGGGTCTTTACCCATTTATCAAAACTGTTTTCTATTTCACGAAGCACATCCAACTCCACAGAGGAAACATACGCCTGGATCAAACCCTCGGAGAGGTCTGGACTGACCAGCTGGTCCATGATCTCCTGGCCATCAAGCAAAAACCAAAGCTGAATGATCTTAAAGGGATCATCCGGGATCAATTCTCCTTCACCCATCACATCATTCATCTGTTTGATCAGGTCAGCAACAGATTGGCTGTAAGGGATATATTCAAACCCTTTCATGAAATCCTGGGTTCTTTCCATCAGTTTCAGCACATCGGGGTCCTGCACCTCGCCCGTAATGGAGACATATAGTGGATTGCTGCCGTGGAATTTTTCCGTTAAGAGGTTTTCCCCCTGTCGTACTAAGTTATCTTTCTTGAAATAATCAACCAGGTCCACACGCCTTTCAATTTGTGTGATTCCAATTACACTTGCAATAACCAGGACCATCCAGCCGGCCAGCAAAGGTTTTTTATGATGCAACACAATGCCTGAGAGGAATTCCGGCGCGCGGTCGAAAAAGTTGTTCCGCAACGGTTTAGCGAGACTTTCACCCTTTTGTTTAGAAAGGGCCAATATGGCCGGAATGAAAGTCACAGACAAAATCATGGAAAAGAGAATCCCTATGGCGGAAAAAATACCAAACTCGCGTATCATTAACAGGTAGGAGCCGGCTATAAAGGAAAGAAACCCCAGGATTGTTGTGACAGCGGCCAGGAATACCGGTATAACAATGTAACTGACAGCCCTTTGCAAAGCATTTTCGGGGTTTTGTTGCTGTTCGGCAACTATGGCGTTCACTACATGGATGGCATAGGCACTTCCCACTGCAAGCAATATCACCGGTATGATGTTGGTCAGCATGGTGAGCTCAAAGTCAAGCAAGGCGATCAGACCCATTGTCCAGATTATGGCAATCAAAACGGTTGCCATCGGAAGAAGTACCCCGCGAATTCTCCTGAATCCGGCCAGCAGCACCAGGCTGATCACCAGGAAAGCAAACGGAATAATGTTTTTGATGTCTCGCAGAATGATGCTGGAAAGCTCATACAGGGTATGGGGCATACCACCATAGTGGATCATTTCCTGGTAGGGGAGCCCTGAAAGCTTTTCCCGGATCTCTCCAACCACTTCAGCATGGTTGTAGCCGTTCCTTATCTTAGCGGCAATCAGCGTGGCTGTGGCATCTTCCGAAACAAGGTTTCCGCGGTACATCTCCTTTGAAAGCGTGTATGCCTTGAGTGAGTCCAATATTTCCGCATCTGATGGGATGTCGAACTCGTCAATCAGCCTTCCGATCTCGATGCCAAAATCGGATCCCCGAATGTTGATTACGTTGGTGAGGCTGGTTACATAACCGACCCCCTCAACCCTTCTAATGCTGTCGGTGATTTCCTTCACTTTGTATAGCATCTCCTCATCAAAAACGTTGCTGCCCGACAGCCCGACAATCACGGTAGAATTGCCGCCAAATGCATCGCCAATCCGGTTGAAAAGCATCGCAGAAGGGTCATCATCGGGCAAGTAGCTTAAAACGTCGGCATTTACACTTAGGTCCTTCATGAAATAAGCCATCATCAGCGTTATGATCAGGATCACGGACAGCACAGCATACTTAAACCTGGTGATTTGTTGGGCGTATCTCATTGTTGTTTTGTTGATGATGAACCGGTTCTTTTCTTGATCCCTTCAAATAGCAGATCGATCAGTGGATTGATCAGCCTGTTGTGGTCGTAATCGCTGCGCCCCAGGAAGATGGGGAGTTCAAACCCTTTTGCTGCCAGCACAATTGCCTCCGATACCAGAAATGTATCGGCAATGTCAAATTCACCCAATGCATTTCCCTCGTCAAGGATTGCCTTGAGCATTTCAACCTCCATCCGGTCATATTCCTTGCGGATATCTTCCATATAGTTGATGTCACTGACTATATCGCGGCGCAGGGCATCGTAGTATATTGTGAGCTCACGGAGGTCATTCATTCTGGTTTGCATGTATTGGCGCAACTTCTCTTTCGGAGAAATCTCCTGACTTATAAGGACGCGCAATTTGTCGGCCAGCTTCTGAACTTCGGTGTCAATCACAGCCCGGAAAACCTCCTCTTTACCTGAAAAATGGGTGTAAATAGTCCGCCGCCCCTTGCGCGATGCCGAGGCAATGTCGCCCATCGATGCTTTGTTAAAACCAAAACGTTCAAACACCTTTCTAGCTGCCTTTATGATCTGCTCCTTGCTTGTCATATCAATCATTTTATGCACATATGCACAAAAATAGTATAATTGTGCATAAAATGCAAAAAATCCGTAAATAAATTATATTTTTTTCCATTCTTAACCTCCTGTTTTGTGCGCGTCATCGACGCTCAGTTTAAGTTCTTTACGCTCTACAGGCAAAAGCGCAAAGAAAAAGTACATCCAAAAATGACAGCAGAAGAAGTAACCAAAGTTTATTGATTCATTATTCGGCCTCTACGAGGCCGTAACACTTAAGACATTGACACTTAGCTATCAATGTGTGACCCCGATGGGGTCATACGCGCCAGTCACTTCTTTACTTATTTTAAATTTGCATATCTGCAAATTATCACATTTGCGTTTTCTTCCGCATTTGATGGATCTGCGTTCAAAATCAAGGCATCTTCAATTGAAGAGGCATCAGCAAGCAGGCCGCGAGCACAGCCGAA
>SLNX01000053.1 GCA_007132825.1 Bacteroidales bacterium
GGGTGCAGAGGAAAGGTTCAGCTGATAATATTCTCCGGTTACCTGTTCAAAAAAGCGTCCTTCCTGTTCTATGATGTAAGCATCGTAAAGGTTTGCCACCAGGAGGATCTCACGGACTTTGTATTGCATCAGGTCGTGATAGATATCTCGATCGGAGTTGTGCTTGTTCAGGAATTTTTGCAAGAGTTGCCGGTTCATCGAAGCGTGTGTGCGTTGATCCTTTTCCTCCTGGGTTTCCTTCTTCTCAGGTACAGATTGCTTCAGCAGGCTTTTGCCAATCTGCGTGTTCAGGTGGCCTGTAATCAGACTGCTTAAGTTATTGATGAGATGTCTCTCTTCAATGAAAAAAGGACCCTCCTCCTGCTCCGGAAACTTTTTCCTGTAAAATACTTCAATGCTTCCCTCTTTGCCATCAATGGTTTCAAAGGTTTTGCGCTGCACCCAAGGTGTGGCCTTAAAACCCGCATGGCTGAGAAAAACGTTTTCACCATATTTAATCCTGGCAATGGCATCTTCAGAATGCTGCCACGCTGGCGGCAGCTCCTTTACAATTGCCTGCAACATCTCATCAAACGGTTTTTCCTCTTTTAAAATAGTGGTGGTTTTATGGATTGCTCCAAGCTCCTTAAGTCGTTCACGCTTTTCACTCAGTAGCTTCTTAATGTCCTCCTGGCTGATGGATAACGGCTGATCCACGTCAATGACAGGTTGCTGTTTCGGTTTTCCGGCGTCAAAAATGTTTTCGTCCTTCATTAAAAGATTTGGATAAATGTATTCTATGAAATTACAAAAAGTTTTTCAAAAATAAGAAGTTTCATCATTATGCAACCATTCAGACGCATCTTCCCGTTTTTAAAATTTAACCCCCGGTTGTCAAGAAAATTTTCTATATAAAAATTATTGACATATGCAAGAAAAAAGAAAAAAATATATGTTTTTAATAAAAATATGTTTCGGTTTGAAATTGTCATAACATTGTTTTGAAAAAGTAAGCTAATTAGCAATCAAACATTTATTCATTCAAAAAAATCAAAACAATGGATGCACAAGTAAAAAAGTTCATGGATTATGTAATCGCCAAAAACCCTGCTGAGCCAGCTTTTCATCAAGCGGTACACGAAGTGGCGGAAACGATTATCCCATTTCTTGATGAGAATCCCAAATACAAGGCTGCAAAGGTCTTTGAGCGGATGATTGAGCCTGAAAGGATCGTCATTTTCCGTATCCCCTGGACCGATGACAAGGGTGACGTACAGGTCAACCGTGGATTTCGCATTGAGATGAACAGCGCAATCGGTCCATACAAGGGCGGCATGCGCTTTCACCCTACTGTTGACCTGGGTGTGTTAAAGTTCCTCGCTTTTGAGCAAGTATTCAAGAACAGTTTGACTTCATTGCCTTTAGGTGGTGGAAAAGGTGGATCCGACTTTGATCCCAAAGGAAAGTCAGATGTTGAGGTGATGCGCTTTTGCCAGAGCCTTATGACAGAGTTGTTCCGTCATATCGGCCCCGATACGGATGTTCCGGCCGGCGATATCGGTGTTGGTGGCCGTGAGGTGGGTTATATGTTCGGTCAATACAAAAGGATCCGCAATGAGTTTACCGGTGTGTTTACCGGCAAGGGACTGGAGTATGGCGGAAGTTTGATCCGTCCGGAAGCTACCGGATATGGTGCCGTATACTTTGCCCAGGAGATGCTTGCAACCATCAATGAGGAAATCAAAGGAAAAACTGTTGCTGTAAGCGGTTCAGGAAACGTGGCCCAATATGCAACCGAAAAGGTGATTGAGTTGGGTGGCAAGGTGGTTACCCTTTCCGATTCGGGTGGTTATATCTACGATAAAGATGGCATTGATCTGGAGAAACTGCAGTGGGTCATGAACCTTAAAAACGTGAAACGTGGCCGGATTCGTGAATATGCCGATGAGTTTGGATGCAAATACGTGGAAGGAGTTTCCCGTCCGTGGATGGAGAAGTGCGACATCGCGCTGCCTTGTGCAACCGAAAACGAACTCAATGCGGAAGAGGCAAAGGAGTTGGTCAAAAATGGTTGCATCTGTGTTTCGGAAGGCGCAAATATGCCTTCAACTCCCGAAGCAGTTGAGGTATTTCTTGCCAACAAAATCCTTTATGGCCCCGGTAAAGCTGCCAATGCAGGTGGTGTTGCAACCTCAGGACTCGAAATGAGCCAGAATTCGCTGCGCCTTTCCTGGACCAGGGAAGAGGTGGATCAGCGACTGCACAACATCATGATCAACATTCACAAGACCTGCGTTGAGTTCGGCAAAGAGGGCGATTTCATCAATTACGTAAAAGGTTCCAACATCGGTGGTTTCGTGAAGGTTGCCGATGCGATGATAGCGCAAGGCTATGTATAAGATTGAGATTAAGGTTGAGATTGAGATGTTTTAATTATTCTTAACCTCAAACTTAACCTTATAGCTTACTCGCTATGAGTCTGGCGGCGTGACCATCGCCATAGAGGCCGGGTTTGAACTGAATGCTTTTTCTGCGGAAGTGACTGAATGCCTGTAAAATGATATTCGGTTTGCTTCCGCAGATTTTATTGTAGCCGGCTTCGACGAGTTCTGTCCACTCGGTTTCCTTTCGTAAAGTGATGCATGGCTTTTGGAAGAAATAGGCCTCTTTTTGCAGGCCTCCGCTGTCGGTGAATACCATCTCACAGTTCTGAAGCAGGTAAAGCACCTCCAGGTATCCTGCAGGAGGGATGGTGATAATATTATCTGATAATCGGGGCAGGTTGACACTCGATAATAATTTCCTTGTCCTGGGGTGAACCGGAAAAACCAGCGCGATGTCATTGGCAATTTCATTCATTGCCGATATGATATCTGACAGGTGCTTTAGGTTGTCGGTATTCTCCTGGCGATGAACGGTCAGCAGTATGAATTTTTCGGGAAGATTGTAACCTTCTGGTCTTATAGACTTTCCTGCAAACATCAGCGCGGCATCATACATCACGTCGCCGGTTACGTGAATTTCACAATCAAAATTGCTGAAACCCTCATTCAGGAGGTTTTTCTTTGCGGTTGGTGTTGGACAGAAAAGCTTGGATGACACCCGGTCGGTTAAAATTCGGTTGATTTCCTCGGGCATCTTCATGTTGAAGGATCGCAAACCGGCTTCCACGTGAGCGACGGGAATATGCAGCTTGGAAGCGGCAAGGGCACCTGCGAGGGTGGAATTTGTGTCGCCATAAACCATCAGCATTTCGGGA
>SLNX01000108.1 GCA_007132825.1 Bacteroidales bacterium
CCCTTTTTTTCATCGAGCTTGATCCATCTTTCCATCAGGCTTGCGACCTCAATGGTGCGTTCCATAAAAAGGCCCATAAGATAGACCCGGTGGTCTGGTTCAGGACGTGGCTCTGTTTCTATGATCCTGTCAGGTACCAAGACAGTGCTGTCACCTCCCGCTTCTTTTGTCAGACGAATGTCATGTCTGCTGGATCCTCCCTCCATAATCGTCCTTGAAGGTTTTCTGGAAGCATGCCAGACCAGAACAATCAGTATCAGAAGCAAAATGGCCAGGCCAATGGCCACCCATATATGCCAGGGTATTAAAGTAGTTCTTTGAGTGGTTTCTTCGGGATAAACCAATTGGATTTGTTGCGGGAAAGAGGGTAAGGGATCAGCCAGCTGAATCAAAATCGGAGCCTGTTCTGAAACACGACGGGGAAAGATTTGCCTGATAACCCTGACTTGATCGCCCCGTTCAGGCGAGAATGGGATGGAGGCAGTGATCAGCGTTTGCATGAAACTCATGTCGGCCTGGGTGTGAACAGTGTCGGCAAAGATGGTTACATCTGTAGTTGCACGTATGTCATAATCGACCCGAAGTCCCGACAAAAACTCAGACAGGGTCTGACGCTGTTGTCTGTCTCTGGCAGCCTCGGAGAGAGTGATCGGAAGTCCTGGCAACATCACCGATTGTGGCATTGGAGGGTCATCAACCAACAGTTCCGTAACGATGGCCCGAACATTAACGTAGTAGGTGGCCGGGTCAAAATAATTTTGAAACAACCGGTTAATGCGGTCTTCCATTTCTGTGTTAATCAGAATATGCAGCTGCGGTTCTTGCGGATCTTCCAGGTTGTCAGGCCCTTCAGCCGTCTCCTGGGCTGCAGCCGGAACCAAAAAAAGCAAAATGGAAAAGCCCCAAACAAGATATCTGGTCAGAAAGGCTGGAGATTTGTAATTGCCGGTCATTTTGTTTCGTTTGTTACGTGTTGAGCAATAAACCGCTGACTATAGCAAATTTAAACATTGTGTCTTTTGCCACCAAATTTATTTCCACGGATAGGGTTGTGTATTGCTCTGATTATTAATAAAAATAAAATACATATTGACTTTTTTGAAAGCACTGTTTGTCTTAATGTTGTGTTTTAATTTTTGTTTGAATCATATCTGTTCTGATTTTTACTGTAATACGCGGATAACCCTTTCCAGCAGATCCAGGTCCGGAATTCGGATGTCCGGATTTCGTCTGTTAGCCTCTTCCCAATACTCCAGTCCCTCCTGTCTTCTTCCGGTCATGTATAGCAGGGTACCTTTCAGGGCAATCGCGAGATCGGTGTCAAAAATGTCGAGGGCCGCATTGATGTATTCCATGGCTTGTTCAAGCTCATTCTCATAATAGGCGTTTTGTGCGGACACATATAACCGGATGTGTTTTCTGGATAAAGCAGCAATGGAATCTTCCATTTCTCGGCGATCGGGTTCCGGACCTCTGGTTACAACAACCGGTCTGTCAACTATCGGGCTTAAGAATATGTCAAGGTTCTCAATGAAGTCGCCTTCGGACAATGCCCTGATTTCAAAGCTGACAGGTCCGTCTTTCATCTGAACATTCAGAAAGCTTAGCTGAAGAGGGTCCACTTCAATGGTGTATTGCCCTGGCGGCAGGTCCATCGCATAATATGAGCCATCGGAGAAGTTTCGTACCATGTCTTCATAATCAAGGCTAACCCCTTTGATGAAGAGGCGCAGGCCACCTTGCGTCTGTTGCTCTCCGTTCCTTAATACATAAACGGTCCCGTCGATCACCCCGGTTGTGTAAAAGGGGATCTCTATCCGTTTATAACGGTTAGGGTCTGTAACAAAGCTGAATCTGTCGCGGCCGGGTGCCAGCATCGGGTTTGGCAGGGAATGGCGCATCACCTCAAGGTTATACTGAAAGTAGCTTTGAAGCTGGCCGATGCGCAGAATGCCGTCGCGGCCCACCGCCATTTGCGCAGAGCGGTCAAGTCGCACGGCGCGTGCCGGAATGATCTCGTCACCTTCGTCAAAGGTTCCTGAGTTGTTGATGTCTCTGAAAAGGATAACCGATGCAGCGGCACGTCCAACCTGGTTGCGGTTGGTGGGGATGACCCTGTCGGGGTTGCGGTCGAAGCCCAGCGAGCCGCGGAAGTTTTGCCTGACAGTGGTGCGGTCGCCGCGAACATCCACATTGGTGGTTGCGCGCACCGGGGTAAGGTCAGCTGTAAACCCAAGACGAATCAAATGCTGCCTGCTTTGTAAGTCGTAACCGGCATTCATATTGATGCGCCCCCACTGCCGGATGCTTCTCGACAGCTGCAGTGAGACCTCGTCAAACTGATTACTTGCAGTGCGGTAACGGACGTTGCCCCGGAGAAACATACCCCGCACAAAAACAGGCAGTCCGGGCGACCGCATAAAGGTATAGGTCAGGCTTCCGTTGATCTGCCCCTGTCCAAATTCGAAAGTATCGTCGCTGTAAAACAGGGCATCGCGGTAATTCATCCGCACATTCATTCTGCCGATACGGACGGTGAAGTCGGTTCTGTAGCGCGTAAGGCTGCTGTTCGGAAAAATGCTGTGATCTGCTCCCACACGCACACCCATGGGGGTGTCTAAAAAGGTGAACGGCACAAATACGTGTGCCTGAACATCCTGTGAGGCACCGCGCATATTGAAAAGCGACTCCCCGTCATAATAGGTATATTGTAAGCTAAGGCTTCTTCCTGAAGGGAACATCACGCTGGTGATTCCCCGGTAAAATGCGTCGGGAGCAATGTCCACATTTACAAGGTATTGCGAGAACACACGGGCCGATAAACCGCCATAGAAGAACGGACGTTCATCATAGATGTCCTGTATGTACTCGCTACCTACTTTGGCCGTAAGCCAGCTGGTGATTCCGTAAGCTACATCACCCTGTACAATTAATTTTTCCTCATCATCTTCACCTCCCAAAAAGGTTTCCGACAATCCGGCCTGTATGTTGTATTCGGCTTCTCCGGGCGGAAGGAAGGTAAAGGGAATTTGCAGCTGCCGGTCTACAGAACGTGTTTCTCCGGTAGGGGTATAAATGTTGATGGTAATCCTTGATGTGCCGTAAGTGATGGGAAATTCAAAACGATAATAGCCGCTGGCATCTGCGCGGCTAAAGTCTATGAGCCTGTTGTTCAGATACAGTTCCACCTCCGAGTCGGGATCGGTATAGCCGTCGATGATGTAGGACTCATAGAG
>SLNX01000167.1 GCA_007132825.1 Bacteroidales bacterium
ATAAAACTGCTTTACAAAACACCAGAAACACTAGGAAGTGATCGGTTGGCAGCCGCCATTGCTGCCGCTGACATGTTTCCCGGGCAAAACTGTTTGGCCATAGTGGCGGGGAGTTGCATCACCACAGAAATGGTTACGGCAAACAATGAATACGCAGGCGGTACGATTTCACCCGGAATGCATATGCGAATGCGCGCCATGAACCATTTTACCGGACAATTGCCTCTGCTCGAAAACATCGCAGAACAAACCCCATTACTCGGAAACACTACTGAATCATCGATGATGTCGGGGGTCATTAATGGCATAACGGCTGAAATTCAGGGATTCATTGATGCGCTGGAAAAAGAAATAGGTTTTTTTAACGTTATATTTTCCGGAGGAGATGGAAAAATTTTTGCTAAAAAACTAAAAAGTAGGATATTTGCAGTCGACAATTTAGTCCTGCATGGATTAAACCTAATGCTTAAGCATAATGTATAGACCCATAGATATGAGGCCGGTTTTGGCTTCCATTATGATCCTAATTGTTTTGGCAGTCATGCCGCCGATACAGGCGCAGAACAGGATCAACATGCCCTATTCGATGTATGGGGTTGGAGAGATCCGCTTCAATCATTTTTATCAGAATAAAGGGATGGGAGGTATCAGCCAGGGTTTCCGTTCAAACATGCGTGTGAATGATGTGAATCCTGCTTCTTACACTGCCGTTGACACTACCTCTTTCGTTTTTGACGCTACCATGGTCAGCCACTTTTACAGGCAGGAGACCGAAGTTGTGCGTCAGGATGCAGATTATGTCTCACTTGGAAACATCAGCATTGCTTTTCCCATTGCCCGGTGGTGGGCAGTTGGTGCAGGCCTGAAGCCTTACAGCCTGATGGGATACAATATCAGGAATATTGAGCAATATGATGACGACATGATTGTACAGTACCTTTATAAAGGTTCAGGAGGTCTTTCGCAGCTTTTTGTAGGTACCGCCATCAACCCCGTTGGCAACCTCTCCCTGGGTGTAAATGCATCGTATGTGTTTGGCAAACTCAACAGGGAGGCCACCGTATCTGCCGACGGAGCCGGCATTCATCACACCAACAAGCTTGAAACGGACCATGCAAGAGGCTGGATCCTTGGGTTTGGGCTGCAGTATGAGTTTTTGTTTTCGGAGAACCGAAACCTTATTGTGGGTGCCACATACGGACATCAGGACGACATCAAACTCAACAGTACAGAGGTGTTGAGAAGAAGAATTCCAGGAATGAATTTTTATGATACAATTCACAAAAGTGAGCATATCGATAAAAAGTTAAGCCTGCCCAGGTATTATGGCGCAGGCATCTATGGCCGGATCAGCCCAAACTGGTCCGCCGGTCTTGATTATCAGTGGCAAAACTGGGAAGATTTCAGCTTCCCGAACCGGCAAAGCAACTTCCACAACAGTTATCATGTGGCAGCAGGAGTGGAGTACCGTCCTACGGTGGAAACCTTTTCCCGATTCTTCCACAGGATGCGCTACACTGCCGGGTTTCGTTACGGACAGTCCTATGTTTATCAGGAAAATGATCCACTTAATGAGTTTGGCATAAGTTTTGGAATGTTTATACCTGTAAGAAGGCCCCTTTCCGGGTTAAATGTCGGGTTTGAGTACAGCCAGCGCGGCTCGCTTGACAATCATCCCATGAAAGAAAACTTCTATCGCCTGAATATAGGTATCAATGTTTACGAAAGATGGTTTATAAGAAGAAGATTTTTCTAGGAGTATAACATATAATTTGAAGAATGGAAACACTTAAATCAATTGCATTGACCGCCCTTGGGGTATTGTTAATGGCCGCCCTGGTCGGAAAAACTGATGTTGCCATGGCCCGAACGCTAGCTGCCGCCGACCTTTCTGCCGTTTTCGAACTGCAGGATGATCGCTATGGAGAAGACAGCGTAGCGTGTGTCAGAAACTGGTCACTCTATGCGGAATATTATCGTCAAAGAAACTATGAGATGGCCTATGAGCCCTGGAAATACATGTTTGAAAGCTGTCCCAAAGCAACTCAGAACATTTACATCCATGGTGCCAATATGATTAAACATTTTTACAATATCGAAACAGATCCGGATAGGAGAGAGGCATGGGTTGATACGCTGATGATGATTTACGACCAACGCATCGAGATGTTTGGTGAGGAGGGCCGCATTCTGGGCCGTAAAGCCGCTGATCTTTATCAGCTTAGACCCTCCGCGGTTCAGGAGCTGTATGAAATGAGTGAACGTTCCATTCAGCTTGAAGGGATGGGCGCCGGAGCCGATGTTCTGCTGATCAACTTCCAGTCTGTCATACGCCTTGCAGATGCCGCACTACTGGAACCGGAAGCCATTCTGGAAGCCTATGAAAGAGCCACCAACATCATAGAATACAACCTCGAACACAACCCGGATGATGCACGTTTCTATAACCCGGCAAAAAACAATATCCGGGCAATGTTTGAGCCTTATGCTACCTGTGAAAACCTTATTACGGTCTATGGACCGCGCTTTGAAGCAAACCCCGACGACATCGAGCTGCTGGAAAGGATTACAGAGATCCTTGATAACGCCCGATGCACCAACGAGGATCTTTTTTATGAAACAACAAAGAAACTCCACGAAATTCGTCCTGAAGGGGAGTCTGCATTCCTGATGGGGCGCCTTGAAAACAACCGGGAGAATTACAGGGAAGCCATCAGGTACTATCAGCAGGCCGCTGACCTGTTTGTAGAAGAGGGTGAAGAAAGGAACCGGGACAGGATTTTTCGAGCTTACTGGCTGATGGCAGAAATCAGCTTTCGCCAGTTCAATGAGCTGCCACAGGCAAGAAGGTATGCACGTCAGGCACACCAGGTCATACCCACCGACGGCCGCCCACTGATCATGATAGGTGAAATGTATGCCGAGAGTGCCGACGAATGTGGTGATGACGACGTAACAAAAAAAGCAGCCTTCTGGACCGCTGTCGATAAATTCACTGAAGCTGCCAGGGTAGCTGAAGATGAAGCTGTCAAATCACATGCAGAACAACTTGCAAATACGTTCAGACAATATTTCCCAAATAATGAGGAGATCTTCTTCCACGGATATTCCGTAGGAGAAACCTTCAGGGTAGAGTGCTGGATCAACAGGGATACCCGGATCAGGGCAAGGTAATAATCGATTGCCGATTGACGATTACCGATTACCGATTACCGATTGCCGATTGTC
>SLNX01000009.1 GCA_007132825.1 Bacteroidales bacterium
ACTGGGATAATGAGGAAGCCACTGCAGAGGCCATTCGGAACGGGTGGCTGCATACGGGAGACCTTGGTTTCCTGGATCAGGAAGGGTATCTCTATGTGCTGGGCAGGAGCAAAAGCCTGCTGATTGGTAGCGATGGCGAGAAATACAGTCCGGAAGGGATCGAGGAGGCTATCATGGAGAAATCTCCCTATTTTGATCAGATCATGCTTTATAACAATCAGTCGATATATACCGTTGCATTGGCGGTGGTCAATAAATCAGCCGTTTTGCAACTTCTTCACAAACACAATCTAAAAGGTGACAGTGAACAGGGTCAAAAGCTTGTCCTCAATAAACTTCGGGAAGAGCTGAACCGGTTCTTGCCCGGAGGTGAGTTCGAAGGGATGTTTCCTCCCAGGTGGTTACCGGCTGCCGTTGCGTTACTTCCGGAGCCTTTCTCTGAATACAATGGGATGGTCAATAGCACTATGAAGATCGTAAGACCTGTGATCCATGAACACTACCAGGAAACCCTCTCCAGCCTTTTTACCCCGGAAGGGAAGGATTTTCATAACAATGAAAATAGAAGGGTCATAACTGAACTCTTTGCCTAATCACGCTGCTGTATGGATAAAAAAACACTGAAGTTGACAAATATCAGGATCGATGATTATGACTACGCGCTTCCGCAGGAAAGGATTGCAGCATATCCCCTGCCAGACCGTCAGTTGTCTAAACTATTGGTTTATAATGATAGCCAAATTGAGGATGCTGTTTTTGAACAGGTTAACCGTTTTCTTGAACCGGGTAGCATGATGTTGATGAATGATACACGTGTTGTGCAGGCCCGGCTTGAGTTTTTTAAACCCAGTGGCGCCCGCATTGAGATTTTTTGTTTGCACCCGCTCAATGTCGGTCGCGATCCCCAGCAGGCACTCTCCCAAACAAATTCTGTTACCTGGCTTGCACTTGTCGGAAATGCCAAAAAATGGAAGGAGGGGTCACTTGAGATCGATCATCCCGAATCAGGCTTTCGCCTGGAGGTTACAAAAGGAACACGTATGGAAGATGCCTACGAGGTTATTTTTAAATGGCAACCATCAGAACTCAGCTTTGGTGAAGTACTTGAAAAGGTTGGAAAAACGCCTCTCCCCCCTTACATTACCCGTGCTGCCGAGGAGGGTGACAAACACTCATACCAGTGTGTGTTTGCCCGGAATGACGGATCGGTTGCTGCCCCGACGGCAGGATTGCATTTCACTCCAGAAATGATTGATAAGGTTCGTAACTGCGACATAAAAACAGAATTTCTGACTCTGCATGTGGGAGCAGGCACTTTCAAGCCGGTAAGCACAGATAATATAACAGATCATAACATGCATGCAGAACCGTTTGTTGTTAGCAGGACGGTTCTCGACAAACTGATCAGTCATCTTGAAACGTGTGACAATAATTTTTCTAAAAAAAAACCGGTCATATGTGTCGGTACAACAAGTATGCGTACCCTGGAGAGTCTTTATTGGATCGGTGCAAGGATTGACAATGGGGTTGATCCAGAAGGCAACACTGTTTATCTTGACCAATGGGCTCCTTACGAGTGGGTGGGACAACTGCCATTGCCGTCGAAAGCACTTATAAGCCTGCGCTCCTGGATGCGAAACAATAAACTTGAACATTTAAAAGGGAGTACATCGTTGATCATCGTGCCCGGTTATCCGTTTCAGCTAACTGATGTTCTGATCACAAACTTTCATTTGCCCAAAAGTACGCTACTTTTGCTTGTAGCGGCTTTCGCCGGATCAGAATGGAAGCGGATCTATGACCATGCACTTGCCGGCAACTATCGCTTCTTAAGTTACGGAGATGCCTGTTTACTTTTTCGAAAAGATTAAACAAGCTCGAAGCTGGAAGCTGGAAGGGAAAAGTGAAAAGTTAAAAGTGAAAAATTAAAGATTAAAGATTAACTATTAAATATTAAAGATGAACACATAATCATTGCGTCCTCTGCGTCTTTGCGGTAAATTATTTTTCACCGCAGAGACGCGAAGAACGCAAAGAGAAATTGGAGAAAATTTTTGCAATAATTTGTGTAATTTGTGGATAAATATAACACCAAACCATAGACAATCATCAAATTAACAAATCATCAAATCAACCAATCAACAAAATAAAATCCTTACATTGAAAAACGACACAGACATTTTCGGCATCGCCTTTGAAGATTACCTTTCCGGTAATTTAACCGGTGTAATCAAAGTAAAGACTATGCTGTCAGGGTTTACCGAAAATGAAACCTTACCGGTCACCTATTTTTTCAGGAATTATGAAGAAATGCCCGAATGGGAACAACAAGTACTGAGTAAAATCAAAGGGCGAATTCTTGATGTGGGTGCCGGTGCCGGTGCACATAGCCTTGAATTGCAGAACAGGGGACATGAGGTTACAGCAATCGACACTTCTCCGGGTGCGGTGAAAACAATGAAAGCACGTGGCGTAAGGGAGGCTTATCAGGCTGACATCTTCACTTTTACCAAAGAAAAATATGATCATGTTCTTTTTTTGATGAATGGAATTGGAATGGCGGAAGATCTGAATGGTCTTAGAAAGCTTTTATTACACCTCAAAACCATTTTAAAGCCCGGTGGTGTGGTTTGGATCGAATCAACCGACATTTTGTATATGTACCGGGAAGAAGATGGATCAATCTTGCTGCCGCTGGGCAACAGGTACTATGGCGAGATTCGTTATCAGCTTTATTATGGAAACAAAAAAGGAAAGCCTTTTAGGTGGCTTTTTGTGGACAAAGACAATCTGTACCATATTGCACATTCTTGTGGATATGCCCCTGATTTTACCTATGATGGAAAAAGCAGCAATTATGTTGCCGCCTTAAGGCTTCCCTGATGCTACAGTTGAATGATCACGGCAATCGCGATCAGCAAGTCTGTGCCCAAAACAACCATTACATTCATCCCGAGGGCAGGGAGCAGCCGTTGCATTTCGCTATGGTGTTTGATTGCCGTTTGTGAGGCTTTTAATGCAACAGGAAGTGGCAAAAGTGCCAGATAAATCCAGTAGGAGGTGATTCCCAGTATGGGCAACAGAAGGATGATTGCAAAAGTCAACACCATATTGGCAGCGTAAAACCAGGAGGCGTTTTCTTTGCCAAGCACAATGACCAGGTGCTTGCGTCCACCGGCTTTGTCAGCCTCCGCATCGGGAAACTCATTAAGCAAAAG
>SLNX01000091.1 GCA_007132825.1 Bacteroidales bacterium
ATGAGTGATCCCATAAAACACGAATGTGGTTTGGTGCTTTTGCGCCTTCTGAAGCCTTTGGAGTATTACCTGTCACGTTACGGTACGGCATTTTATGCCCTCAACAAGCTGTATCTCCTGATGGAGAAGCAGCATAACAGGGGCCAGGATGGTGCAGGAGTTGGATGTATCAAGTTTGACATGCAGCCCGGTTCCAGGTATATGAACCGCATCAGGAGCAACAAGAGCAATCCGATCAAAGAGATTTTTGAAGAGATTCACGGAAACATTGAAAGGGCGGCAGCGCTTCACCCTGAGCGTCTGAACGACATTGGATGGCTTAAACTTAACCAGGACTTTACCGGGGAGCTTTTTCTTGGACACCTGCGTTATGGAACTTATGGAAGCAACCGCCTTGAGGATTGTCATCCTTTTCAGAGGGAAAACAACTGGATGTCGAAAAACCTGATGATCGCAGGCAACTTTAACCTTACCAATGTAGATGAACTGTTTGACAGCCTGGTGCACATCGGCCAGCATCCCAGTCAAACCAGCGACACGGTTACCATTCTGGAAAAGATGGGTCATTTTCTTGATGATGAGAATGAAGACCTGTACCGGCATTTCAAGAAGGAGGGATACACGAAAAAGGAGATCTCTCCACTGATTGCCCGCGACCTTGACCTTGCGCGCATTCTTTCCAATGCAGGAAAGTACTGGGATGGCGGTTATGTGGTTGCCGGCATGGTGGGCCACGGAGATGCTTTTGTGATGCGTGACCCTTCTGGAATTCGTCCGGCCTACTATTACCAGGATGACGAAGTTGTTGTGGCGGCCAGTGAGCGTCCGGCCATACAAACCGCATTGAATGTCCACCTCGGTTCTATCAGGGAAATACAACCCGGACATGCACTCATCATCAAACGCGACGGCAGGGTAGAGGAGAAGCTGGTTAAAAGCCCCGGAAAACCGGCGGCTTGCTCTTTTGAGCGTATCTATTTTTCGCGTGGGACTGATGCTGATATTTACATGGAGCGCAAGCGCCTTGGAAAACAATTGGTGCCTGCTATTCTTAAAACCATCCACTACGACCTTGATAATACCATATTTTCTTATATCCCCAACACGGCAATCGCCGCATTTAAAGGGATGGTGGAAGGCCTGAACGACTTTTGTGACTCTGTGAAGAAAGACCGCATCCTGGAGATGCAGGGCAAATATGATCCCGACAAACTGGATCAGATTCTTGCCCTCAGACCGCGGGTCGATCAGGTAGCGGTAAAAGATGCCAAGCTGCGCACCTTCATCACCGAAGACATGAAGCGGGATGAACTGGTAGCACACGTGTACGACGTTACCTACGGACTTGTACGAGAGGGGATCGACAACCTGGTTGTGATCGACGACAGCATTGTGCGCGGCACCACCTTGAAGCAAAGTATTGTAAGGATGCTGGACCGCCTTGAACCGAAATCGATTGTGATCGTTTCTTCGGCACCCCAGATCCGTTATCCCGACTGCTATGGCATTGACATGAACCGGTTGGGCGACTTCATCGCCTTTCGTGCAGCCCTTGAGCTTTTAAGAGATACTGGCCGTGAAGATGTGATTAACTGGGTCTATAAAGCGTGCAAAGAACAACTGAAGCGCCCGACCCGGGATGTTGAAAATGTCGTCCGTGAAATATACCAACCATTCCGGCCCGAAGATATCTCTGCAAAGATTGCTCAAATGCTTCACCCACCGGAGGTTCGTGCACGGCTGGAGATCGTATACCAAACCATTGAAGACCTGCATACGGCCTGTCCGGGACACCAGGGTGACTGGTATTTCACCGGCAATTATCCAACACCTGGCGGAAACAAAGTAGCGGTTCGGTCGTTTGTTAATTATATTGAAGGAAGGAATGAACGCGCCTATTGATTAGCAGATTTTTTGGATGTACTTGCGGCCTGCTTGCTCATGCCTCTTCAATTGAAGATGCCTTGATTTTGAACGCAGATCCATCAAATGCGGCAGTGAGCCCTAAACGCTTAACGCTAAACACGTAACATCAAAAAACAAAAAACAAAGAACAAAAAACAAAGAACAAAAAACATATCTGTCATCATCACATTGTGGCCACCGCCCTTTCGCGGAGCTTCGCATCAGAATGACAGGATAAAACCTCTACCCCGATGTCAAACTACATAAAAAACCTCATTTTGCAGGGGGAGCATCAGCAGCAGGACTTTAAGTTCCAGGTAAACGACAGCCGGAAGATTGCGCGCACCCTGGTGGCGTTTGCCAATACGGATGGTGGAAAACTATTGATTGGTGTCAAGGACAACGGGGTGATTGCCGGTATCCGGACGGATGAGGAATATCACATGATTGAAGCGGCAGCCCAGATGTACTGTAAACCCGAGATCGACTTTGCATTTCGATCATGGAATGTGGACGGGAAAAAGATCCTTGAGATAGATGTTCCCCGTACACAATCCAAGCCGGTTTTTGCCCAGACTGACGACAGGCGCTGGATGGCCTGGGTGCGCGTTGGAGATCAGAATATTTTGGCAGATGGCATCCTGATCAAATATTGGAAACGGATCAAAAGTCCCAAAGGAGCCTTCATCAACTATTCTGAAAAGGAAAAGTTACTTCTTGACTTCCTTGCCAACAACCCCACCATCACATTAAAGAATTATTACCTTCTTGCAGATCTTTCAAAAAAGGATGCGGAGGACATCATCGTAAACCTTATGATTGCCGGTCTGGTGGAAATGGTTCAGAATGAGCACCATACCTGGTTTCGGCTGAAGGATCCGGAGGAGATGGAGTAGTTGGGGCGAGTAGTTGGGGCGAATTGCGTATGGGCGAACTGTGTAAGGGCGAATTGCAATTCGCCCTTACGCCTGAAAGTATTAATTGTCAAGCTGGCAGAATATGGAGTTTTCGCTGCGGTATTCGGGAACGATTTCTTTCATTTTGGCTACCAGTTTAAAGTCGTCGCCTTGTAAGATGCGGGAGCGCAGCTCTTCCAGTTGTTGCTTCACCAGCAACGTCTCGTTGGGGCGTACCCGGGCCAGCATGATTTTTGGATGGTATGTCGGGAGGGTGTTTTCTTCATTGTTGAGTACCTCTTCATAGAGTTTTTCACCGGGACGCAATCCAATCTCCCTGATCAGGATGTCTTTGTTGGGTTCCAGACCGCTGAGACGTATCATTTTTTTGGCCAGATCGATGATCCTGACGGGCTC
>SLNX01000103.1 GCA_007132825.1 Bacteroidales bacterium
GATACCGTAGGTGATCCGCTGAAAGACACCTCTGGTCCCTCTCTCAATATTCTGCTGAAACTGGTTGCCATCGTTGCACTGGTTCTGGCCGGAGCAGCATTCTGATAGCAAAAAACCTATCTCTAAAAGCGGTGCAGCCTTTTGCACCGCTTTTTTGTTGGATAATTGGTACATTTGCACATCTGCACATTTGCTAATCTGCTAATTAATTATGAAGGCGTCTGTGTCCACCCCGAATGCAGGAACTCCGATTCTGCTAATGGCTCCTTTCCGGGGTATTACGCAAAAGTCCTGGCGCAACGCCTATGCCAGGCACTTCGGAGGGTTCAACCGCATGTTTGCCCCTTTTGTAACCGGGGTGGGTACTGAAACTGTCTCTTTTAAAAAACTAACAGACCTGGTTCCCAAAAACGCCATGGTCTCCCCTACCGTTCCACAGATCATAGGGACCAATCCGAAAGAGATCATTGCATTTGCGAAAGCGATTGCAGAGCATGGCTATACAGAATTAAACTGGAATCTGGGTTGCCCTTTCGCACGGATCGCAAATAAAAAAAGGGGCTGCGGTATCTTACCCCATCCTGAAATGCTGGAGGACATTCTGTCGAAAACCGTTCACGAAATACCGATCCGGTTATCGATAAAAACCCGCCTGGGATATCACCATCCGGACGAAATCCTCAAAGTGCTTCCTGTTTTTGACAAATTTCCCCTTCACGAACTCATTCTCCATCCGCGTACAGGAAAAATGGTTTATCGCGGTAAAGCTGACGTTAAGGCATTTGCAAAATGTCAGAAACATTCACTGCATCCGCTGATTTATAACGGAGACATTTACAGTTTAACCAAATTTGAAAATATATCACAACAGCTTCCGGAGCAAAACACCTGGATGGTCGGCAGGGGAGCATTGATCAACCCCTTTCTCCCCTTGCAAATCAGGGGAATTTCGCTTACAGATGAGGAAAAGCGGACCAGGCTGGAGGCTTTTCACTTTGAGCTTTGGCACCATACCTGTGAAACCCAAAAACATGAATCGCGCATCCTGGGTTCAATGAAAGCGATCTGGTACTATATGGCCGGCGTATTTGCCAATGGACAGAAAACATTTACCAAAATCAAGCGGGCCAAAACCAATACTGCCTATTTTGAGGCCGTGGAAGCCGCTTTTCAAAACGACTTCGCAAATGATGACGCTCTGGAAACATTTTTTCTGCAACTTACCAAATGATTTCTTGTCCATTTAAATAAAAACCCTTTATTTTACAAAATCTTAATCTTAACCTTAATCTTATACCGTTGCGACGCCCGAGACTTTTTGAAGCCTTCATCCCGGTAATTTTTCTTACTGTTTTGATATCCATTAATGTTTTTATTTTTGGTGATGATGCGCTTGCGGGCTCCAATCAGATGGTATTGATACTTTCCGCTGCCCTTGCCGCCATTGTTGCCATGAGGTTAGGGCACAGCTACCAGACCTTGCACAAAGGTATCGTTAAGGCCATCGGCTCGGCAATGGCAGCCATTCTCATTCTGCTGATGATCGGCGCACTGGCGGGCACCTGGCTATTGAGCGGAATCGTACCATCAATGATTTATTACGGTTTACAGATATTGAATCCGACGATCTTTCTGGTGGCAGCATGCGTGGTAAGCGCCATTGTTTCACTAGCCACGGGGAGCAGCTGGAGCACGGTTGCCACACTCGGGGTAGCACTACTCGGAATCGGACGCACGCTGGGAATTCCTGAAGGGATCATCGGAGGGGCAATCATTTCGGGTGCTTACTTCGGTGACAAGATGTCGCCACTGTCAGACACCACCAACCTGGCACCCGCCATGGCGGGCACCGACCTGATCACACACATACGCTATATGGCCTGGACCACGGTTCCCTCCATCAGCATCGCACTGATCATTTTTACCATGATCGGTTTGTTTCGCTCCCAGGATGGCGCCATCAACGACATTGAACCCGTTCTGGCAGCCATTGATGGTACTTTCCGTGTCACACCCTGGCTGTTTCTTGTCCCGGCATTGGTCATCACGCTTATCATCAAGAAAGTACCAGCACTGCCAGCCCTTTTAGCCGGCACATTGGCAGGCGCTGTTTTTGCGCTGATTTTTCAACCCCATATCATTGAACAGGTGAGTGGAATTGATGATCGATTTGCCGTGGCAGCCTATATGTCGATCATGAAGGCAATGTACACCGATATTGCCGTCACAACCGATCACGCCATGGTAAACAGCTTGCTCGAAACCGGCGGGATGAGCGGCATGCTTAATACAGTCTGGCTGATCATTTGCGCCATGATTTTTGGGGGGGTTATGGAGTCAAGCGGACTTCTGCAGCGCATCACCGAGTCGGTGATCAAACTTGCCCACAACACAGGATCGCTGGTAGCTTCAACTGCAGGAACCTGTATGTTCTTCAATGTTACTGCCAGTGACCAGTATCTTGCAATCGTTGTGCCCGGCAGAATGTTTGCCGACACTTACGAAAAGCGGGGACTCAGTCCGCAAAACCTGAGCAGAACACTCGAGGACAGTGGAACGGTCACATCCGTTTTGGTTCCGTGGAACACCTGCGGAGCAACCCAGGCATCCGTTCTGGGAGTGCCAACGGTAACCTTCCTACCCTATGCCTTCTTCAACATCATCAGCCCGTTCATGACCATCCTGTTTGCATACTTCAACATCCGCATTTCACGGCTGGGGAAGAAAGGGAAGGAAAATAATGTTACTGACAAGATATCTGATAAGGAATAACTTCAGATATTCAGAGCAATTTTGTAAATATCAATAAGTTTTTGCTCCTCATTTTCCCAGCAAAGGGTTTTGGCTGCATCCAGGCAATTTAATTCCCAGTTCTTTAATCTGTTAGTGTCCATTAACATGTCTGACAGGCATTGGGCAATATGTTCAGGATCATGGTTCTTTAAGACCATCCCAGTGTTGTAGTTTCTCACCACTGCAGCAACTTCCGGAAGATCAGAAACCAGCTGTGGTGTACCTGCCATGATGTAATCAAATAATTTATTTGGTAAGCTATAGCGATAGTTCAGGTTGGTATCCTTGTCGAGCGAAACGCCAATTGTTGCGTATCTCGTGTATTCATACAAAAGGCTATACTCCATTTTGTCAAAGAACAGAACCCTTGATGCAAGTGGTTTTTCACCGGCCATCATTTTGAGTTTTGGCATCACATCACC
>SLNX01000166.1 GCA_007132825.1 Bacteroidales bacterium
AAAACAATATTTATGCCATAATACTTAATAGTGTGAAGAATAACCCTTTGTAAAACAGAGCACTGGAATAGTAGTCTAAAAGTCTTCGAAAACGAGATGTTACAGTTTAAGTCTGTTTACGAGATCCGGAAACTGATGGAGTTGCTTTTTCAGTGACTCCAGGTCCAGTGTGTCTATGTCATCAATCAAACGACCGGCGTAACGTGCGAGAAAATCAACATGAAAGCTTTCTGCGGTTTGTTGTAACCGTTTTGCAAAGTCTTCGATTTTGAAGAGCACGAAATGGTCTTTGATCTGTGTCCACTGCTCCATAAATTCAGTGTTGAGTATTTCTGTCAATGCGGGCAATTGTTTCTTTACCTCTTCGGGCAGCACCGATGCGTCAAACTCCAGGTCTTTCCCTGCCGCTTGCTGCGTTAACTTATCGTTCGTTTCTGGTTTGACAAAATATTTCAGAAATCTTTTCAACATTTTTATCAATTCTTCTTTGTCGACTGGTTTATGCAGAAAGGCATCAAAAAGCTTATCATCCTCCTGGTGTGCCTCTCTGTGGATAAATGCCGTGAACGCCAACACAGGAATGTTTTTCAAACGCTTGTTGTCTCTTATTCTTTTAACAGTCTCATAACCATCAATGTCGGGCATCAAAATGTCGAGAATGATCAGGTCGGGTTTATATTCTTCCAGAAGATCGAGTGCCTCCTGCCCTCCCGTGGCCGTTTGTATTTTCAAGTTGAGCGGGGTCAGCATCACCTCCATGAGCTGAAGGTTGGAAGGCGCATCGTCAACAACCAGGACATTAGACTGTTCAAACGTTATCATTTCCGGACTAATGGTTTTCCGGATAACCTGTTCATCAGCGGAATCAACAATTTTTACTTCAGGAATGTGAACGGTAAATGTGCTTCCCTTCCCGGGAATGCTTTTCAGGCGTATCGACCCACCCATCTTTTCAACGAGTCGCTTTGAAATAGCCAACCCCAATCCGGTACCCTCATGAGTGCGGTTTCTCTTGCTGTTTTGTTGAAGGAAAGGCAAAAAGATCACCTCTTGCTGGCTGGGTTCTATGCCGATCCCGGTATCACTTACCTGCAGTTTCAGAACCCCTTTGTTTTCTGCTTCCTTAATGAAGTGCATTTCAATTTTTACAAAACCTTCATGTGTGAACTTCACGGCATTGCCGACAAGGTTAAAAAGCACCTGTTTCACACGGACTTCATCAAGAAGCAACCGTTCAGGAAAATCCCTTTGCTTATGAAGCACTATTTCAACGTTTTTTTCTTCCGCCCTGTCCTTAAAAAAGATTTTCATCTCTTCAATGATACTGATCATGTCGGTTGAGCTTGGAGAGATGATCAACTTACCCGCTTCGATCTTAGAAAGGTCCAGGATATCGTTCAGCAAAGCAAGCAACAGGCTGCCAGAGGAAACGACAGATTGCAGCATGCTTTTGCTTGCCGGGTCGTTGATGCGCTGCATCAGTATTTCGCTGAATCCCAGAATGGCGTTCATCGGTGTTCTGATTTCGTGGCTCATGGTTGCCAGGAACTCACTTTTGGCTTTGTTGGCATTTTCAGCCTCCTCTTTGGCCTGTTGAAGGTCGTGTGCTGTTTCCATCAGATCAGTAACATCACGTCCAACACCCACCAGCCCGACAACATTCCCAAACCGGTCTCGGAAAGGTGATTTGGATGTTAGCAGCCAGCAACTCTTGCCATCCTGACCAACAAAATGCTCTTCTCTGTTAATTATCTCTTTACCATAATGAATCACTTGCAGGTCATCTGCCTCAAACCGCTTGGCCTGCTCTTCGGGATAAAGGTCGAAGTCTGTTTTCCCGATCAAATCCTTTTCCTTTTTTCCGAGCAGTTCCGTCTCTTTTTTGTTAACAAGTAATTTGCGTAATCTCCGATCTTTCACATAAACCGTAGCCGGTATGTTGTCGATCACTTTGCGCAACAACAAGCTTTGATTTACAAGGTCATTTTGTTGCTCCAGGTTTTTAAAAAGGAAACACAGCAAAACGGTTGCCAGTGGGAATAGGGTAAGCAGGGGAAGAAAAACCGACATGAAAACGCTTGTTGAAATGCCTCCCAATAGCAAATAATACCATCCAAGCACTGTAAGATGTGCCAGTAAGCCCAGGGTAAAGTATCCCAAAAAGCCATCAGCTATTTTTACTTTACTTCTGAGATAAAAGAAAGCTGTACCCAGGGCAGAAGCGCTGAAGATTGATAACAGTCCAGCATACATACCTTCACCGCCAACCACGGTTCTGAACGTGCCGGCAATCATCATGGAAATGGCGGCAGTAAGGGGTCCGCCAAAGAAGGCTCCTACGCTTAATACAACTGAGCGGCCGTCAAAAAAAAGACCCTCTTTAACCTCTGCAGCAGTCATCATACCCACAATGACAATTAACCCGAACAATATTCCGGAAAACAGCTGCAATACAATTGACCTTTTACTGAAAAACCGCAGCAAAAAACTGTATATCACAACCAGCGTAATTAGCAGGGTTATGTTGTGGATGAAATCGAGGATGTTCATTTGTCGGTCAAATTGTATTTTTGCATGCGACGATAGAGGGCATTCCAGTCAAGATTCAGCATTTTTGCCGCTTCGTTTTTGTTATAATTGGCTTTTTCAAGAGCCCTGATTATGGTTCTTTTTTCAACCTCCTTCAGGTCAAGGAGGTCATCCGGTATGTCTGGTTCCTGTTGGTCCGGCGTCACGGCTTTCTGCTTTACAATGGCGGGAAAGTGCGACGGGAGCAATTCGTTACCGTCGCAGATGATAATGGCGCGTTCTATCAGATTGCGCAACTCCCTTATGTTGCCCGGGAAACTGTATTTACTCAATGTTTCCATCACCTCCGGGTGTATCTTTTTGATCTCTTTGCCCATTTTCGGCACAATGTTTTTGAAGAAATGTTGAATCAGCAACGGAATATCTTCAGACCGTTCTCTCAGAGGGGGCAGATAGATGGTAAACGTACTTAAGCGGTAATACAGGTCTGAACGAAAAATGCGCCCAGCGCTCATCTCTTCAACGGTTTTGTTAGTTGCTGCTATGATGCGGATGTCGAACGATTGCTCTTTTTGGGTTCCCACCCGGGTATATTTTCTGTCTTCAAGTACGCGCAGCAACTTAACCTGGAGCGATTGATCCATTTCTCCAATCTCATCAAAAAAAAGTGT
>SLNX01000132.1 GCA_007132825.1 Bacteroidales bacterium
AAGGAAAAATGACTGCTATAAACATAGTTATTAACCCCGAAAAGTGTAAACAAAATTCAGGACGGGTCAGTAAAAAAGATCCTCCTCAATATTAAAGGTCCTTTGTGTATTGTTGCGGGAATAATCAAACAGCATATCTCCGTTTTCCCTGATCAACCGGACGAAGTTGAGGTCGTACCAAACAATTGCCCTTCCGACACTCAACCCCGACAGCACATCCAGCTGTGTGTTGCCATTGCTGAATTCGGTTACCTTGATTGTTGCATTGTTCCGGATGCGCAAATAATCAATAGTGATTGACCTTCCTCCCTCAATGGTGATTAAGACAACTCCCTGCTCGTTTTTAAGGAAATTGATATTGGCAATTGCGTTGTACACAGTTGGTGCCCTTCTTCTGAAGCCAGGGTTGTATCGGTCGAGGGCCTGTTGTGCTGCTGCACCCGGAATGACGACATTTTCCAGTTTGATGAGGTTGATGGCTGCAAACAGGCCTGCTATTGCCCGGTCGTAATCCTGGGCTAGCAATCTATCGTTCTCCTCTTTAAGTGCAACAACAGGATCAAATATTTCTGCTGTTTTGTAGGCCATGGATGCAACTTTCATCCCTGTATTCGCAAAGGAAGCGCCTGTCAGGTAAACGACACCCTGTTTGTCAAAGTCAATTCCAAACGCATTAAAATCGGGGTTTTCCGCATAGATATCGGTCCTTTGATGCACGCCTCCCAAACTAAATCTTGTAACAAACATGAAATGATTGGCAGGGTTTAGTGTATCAAGGTTTGCGCGTTGTGCCCATTGCAGTCTTCCTGATGGATCATACTTCGCCAAAAAAACATCAGCATAATCCTCAACGGCGAAATCATGGCGACCGAAAACGACCTGATCATTAAAAGTGCCGGCGAAATAGATGTTCTGATCAGGGTCTAAAGCAACATGGTAGGCGATGGCACTGCGCTGGCTGTCTGGTTGCCTGACCCACTGCAGTACGCCGTTATAATCAAATTTTGCAAGAAAGGCACCGTGTGTTTCATTTTCTGATGATAAGCTGAAGTTGCCAAACTCGGCTTCTCCCCTGAAAAACCCCGTAACGTAAGCATTACCCATGTTGTCGAACACAAGGTCATTCCTGTTACCACCCCGGTGTCCGCCAAAATCATAGACCTGCTCCCATATGCTGCCGGCCAGGGCTCCGAGATGCGGGCTATCATCCAGTTCAATTACAATTGCCTCGACCTCGGCATACCGGGGCATGGTCAATCCAACCGGTGCATTGATGTATGTGGGGTCACAAACGGTATACATTTCATCGTTGTAAACTACGTAATCTCCACCCGGATGACGCGAAAAACCAACAGCGGTTGCAATGTGGTCATCATATTCCAGTCCGACAACCTGCAGGTTCAGGAGTTCCCTGATCAGATAGGCAAATAGCACCGACCTGTCTTCACAGTCTGAATAGGGATAATGGAGTACCTCCTCAGCAAAGAAAAACTTTTCATAACCAAACTGCTCTTTATCCGTTTTGTAATCGAATGCGGTTTGTGTAAAGCGCAGTAAAAGATTTGCTGCATCTGCTTCCTGCCTGTCGGTAATAAGAGGCATCAGGTTTTGAGCGAGTGACTCCTGTGCAATGGGCGAAACAGCCGAATCAAAATAAACATTGATCTGCGACTGCGGATAATCGGCATAAAACTTAATGGTATTTGCACAATAGGCGAACTCAAGGCTATGGGTTTCTCCTCCATAATCGAATGTGAGCTCGCGTGTTGTCGGGACATTTCCAAGATTCAGCGGACTGTTTATGTTCATGTCCATGATGCGGGGAGCATCGGGGAAGTCCTGATCGTATGTATACACGCTTGGTGCATCCCCTTCAACGAGGTAAAAACGGATGCCATCAAAGACCTGGTAGCTGATCTCATATATTTGATGCATGGATGGGAGCATCAACATTGCCTGATTGTCATAATAGGCGGCCCGTGCCCTGTATCCGGAGCGGTTCATCAAAAACCATGTGAGAAGGACGGCACCGTTTTCTGAACGGGTATATATTTCACGGGCTGTGTTTCTTACCAGCATGTAATAGCCCCAATCGTTCAGGTTCATTTGTCTTCTGTGTTCACCCAGCTGATTCACCAGATGGTTATAATTTGCTTCGCTGGCATCTGTCCAAAACAGGGCAATTGTTTCATTGTTAATGGTGTTTGGTACCCGGACCATAATGGCCGGATCATAGGTTAACCTGATGCGATTCCCATAAAAATTGAGGTTCAGGCTGCGCGTGGGAAATCTGTCAGGTTCGTGTCTTTGTATTGATGGAAGCTCGGGTTCGACAGCAGGCCTTTCCACCATTATGACCTCCTCCCTGGATACAGGCAGGGTTCGTGCGGCGGGTTCCTCAACCTGTGGCTCATGCCTCGGCATTATAACCGGTTTTGGTTTTTCATCAATCCGGACTCCGGTGAAAATCTGATACGACTCCCACCGTTGATTCAGGTATTCAGTAAACTCTTTATCACGCTGAATCACATATTCATCATAACGCTGCCTCATCTGATTCAAAAACGCCTCATATTCCTTCTTATACTGCTCAAATTCGGACTCACGTTGTCTGGCATAATCTTCAAAATCGGGAAACTGGGCATGAGCCGCATTAAGTATAAGTAAAGCAAAGGCAAAGTGGAGGATGCGGATAAGGTTCTTCATCTGTTTATAATTTCGTAACTATCTGTTATTTAGATCTTTGTGATTGTGCTTAAGCTTCAGGGCGCTGGTGGGGTGTTGCCCGCATTTACCCCAGGGCGTTGCCGCTGGGCTGAATTAAGTTGCCCTTATCAGGGCGTTCCGTTTACTGCCGCGAACCCTTCGAGCTTCCAGCTTCTTCCTTCGAGCTTCGAGCTTCGAGCTTGAGTAAGCATGAACAAAGTGAGAGCATAAAACACTGCCTGAGAAGACAAAGTCTTTTCAGGCAGCATAAAGTTTCCGGAAGTTCTTAATTGCGCTCCCGGTCTAACTTTCTCATTTCGTCCTCAAAGGTGTTCTTGAACCGATCATAGTCATAATCGAGGCGCAAACGTTCGTCGCCACGAATCCGTTGATTCATAGCGCTTAGGATCTCACTGCCTGAAAGCTCAATGGCAACATAAGTACGATATCTTCCTTCATCAGTCCTTGTTGTCTCTTCGCAGATGATTCTTGTACCGGTTAACTTTTGATTGATTACCTCACGTGACAAACCTTCATAACGTTGTTGATATTCCTGCATATCACCAATTGTAATGTCCTGAACATAATTATCAATCACTGCCTTTACTGTTACTTCGATTTGTCCGGCCAGGTCAGCACGGGCATTGCTAACTGCCATCCTTTTGGAGTTTGACATGTTGGGGCTGTCTGCGCTGCTGTTTGCCCTGAAATATTCAGAATCTGAACGATATTCCGGATCACTGCATAACACTGTAATCCTTTCTTCGCCCCTGGGAAGATCATCTTTTGAGCGACATTGTGTGAAAACAAACACTGTGGCTGCAAGTAACAAAGAAAACAGAATAAAAAGCTTTTGATTTTTCATGATGTCTTGGTTTTGGTTATTAATTAGTTAACGTTTTAATTTCTGAACTTATATTTCAAACAAAAAAACCATTCTCTCATATTTACCAGGATGTTGTATACGGGTGATTGTAAATTCTGTAGGTTTGCTTTTCACCATCATGCCCTTCCCGGTATTCGATATATCCGCTGATTCGCGGCAATCTTCTTTCCAATGCACTTGTTGCGGTTGCAATGATTGGATCATTAAATTCAACATTTAGTTTATGATTGCCACGCCCTGAAAAGCTCTTTTCGATATCCCTTATCAAGATGGGTGGCAAATCTTCAAAATTCAGTATTATTTGCTCGATCACAAAAGTTGCATCATGTTCAGCATAAATATTGATGTTCAGTCCGGTTCTGTGCACTGTCTCTGCATCTTCCTCAAGCGCAGTGAAATGAATGGGTTGCCTCAGGGAGATGCGCACTTTGTCTTCATTCACATCAAAATAAAACTTCTTTCGTATTGGTGATGTCCCAAAACGATAATGCACCTCAATATGATTTTCGGGGTCATCATAACAATAATCTACATCATAATCGATCACCCAAAAATCGCCATCCGCCTGCTTGCCAGTGATCCGTGCACATTCGCTGCGGATATTGGGTTGCTGTGAGGTTGTAAACCTTCTGTCGCCCGCCCTGAGGGCAAAACGGAGAGTTCCCAGGCTGCTGTTCTCTTCATAAAGGTTGATGCTGTTTAAGAGTCCCCTGTATCGATTGACTCCATTTAAAGCCTGCTCCTTTCTGCCATCGACAAAGGAGGCAGCCAGTGTTTGAAGTTCAGAAATGTTATTGTTTATCTGCTCAATGGAGGTAACTTCAGCCATGGCATCAAGCAAGTCATGGAGCTGGGCGGCAAGGCGCCGTTGCATGAGCTGGAAATCCATAACCAGCTTCCTGAGTTCAAATTCCGGAAACGGATACCTGACATGGTATCTGTATTTCTCTTTCCCTGTCCTTCTGTCGCGCAGATGCTCCCAATAAAAACCTTCAGCCCTCGACAGTGAAATACCCTGAAGGTAAGGAATGTCTCCTGACTGGGTGGTGATGGTTGCCGTATATTTTTCCAGAAATACGGTTATATGTTCATTGTAGTTAACCTGTTCTGTAACCATTTCACTTTCAGCTTTCACATGGTCGGCCACCGAGGTAACGATCCGCTCTTTAATAAGCATCAGTGCATTTTGCTGCGCCTCAGTGATAGAGGATCCCTCTGCATTAATAATGATATAGTCCTTTTCCAGTGTATTAACCCAGTCTGGTGTACGCCTTTGACTGCTGTCGACCACCCTGTATTGTGCACAGGCATTTGTAGTAATCAAGAGAACACACATCCAGAAGATCGGTAAAAATAGCTTTTGCTTATTTTGCATTCCATTCATAATGAGCTGTATTGCTGATTATCTTTTTACTTCAATGTTTTCAAAACGAAGGGTTCCCAACCGATGAAACTCAAATTCAAGCAACCGTAAGAATGTTACCAGGTCAATGTTGTCGTCACGATAAACAAATGTTCTCCTGGTGGGCACACCCCTTGCAAGGTCCACCCGGTTGCCGCTAAACAGGTTTCTTCTGAATTCATTGCCCTCTCTGTCAATGAATCTATAGTTCCTTATCCGAATGGTGGTATTTTCAACCTGATTGGTTAGCATGAGGGCTATTTCCAGTCCGGTACCGGTATATTCAACATGAAGAACTTCCACCTCAAGATTTTGAAGCCTTCCTTTCATTCCGGCTGCGACTTTTTGTTCTGGTGGGTGTTCTTCCTGACGGTGTTGTTCCGTAATCCGCTCCGGCAGCGGACCGATTTCACCGGCCATTTCCATGCAAATGTCGTAACACTCTCTGCTCACAGGTGGTATTGAAGTCAGAATTTCAACCGCCTCCCTTTTTCTGCCCTGCTCAACAAGGCTTTGTGCAGTGGAAATAACCAATTCGCATTCTGTATTATAAAAAGAAAGGATTCGATCTTTTGCCCGCTCAATAAACACTCTGAATTGGCCTGCCCGGGGTTCTATAGACCTTATCGCATGTGTGAAGGCCCGCTCCCTGCTTTGGTCAACACCACGCACTTCCAGATTTGTTTCTCCAAAAACGGCTCCTGAATAATTGTCAATTATGGTAAAAGAGATGTAAAGGGTAAGGGCATGCATAGGTGGCGCTGTTGAAGTGATATCTTCGCTGACCACGCTAATTTGGGGTACCATAGCGAAATAGCTTGCTGACTCCTGGGCAGACAGACCGTTCAGGTTAATGATATTGGACATCCTGGCAAGTAACAGATTTCTGGCCTGTCCGGTAATATCAACATCCTCCCCGATATTCGGGGTAATGGCGATACGATCACCGTCGTCCATTCCAGTCTGATGGTTTTGGGAAAAAGCAACTGCTGCGATTGTAAGAAAAGTAAATAAGGTTAAAAGTATTTTTGTATGCATGGCATAAAAGATTTGGTTTTTGGTTTAAGCTATCGCTCTCCAATAATCAGCCAGGCTTCTCCAAGGCCTCTTTGGTGAATATGTGAATCGATATTAAAGTTTTGTCGCAGGTAGGATGCCAGGCTGCTCACAAAGCGTCTGGTATCCATGGCACGCTCGCGGCCTCTTGGATCGACGGTAAACAAGGGGATGCGAACCTGTTCAAGACGCATGAAGTTATTGGAACCATCTGTAAGTGAGTAACGACCTTCAACGGTGTTATCCTCAATCCAATATTCAATGATGTCGATCAGTTCCATTTCGTATCCATCGTAATTAAAGAAGTCATAAAGGTCGAAAAAGGCATTGTCCCAGACCTGAACCCTTATAGAAACCTGGCGACCGATGCGAAACATATCTTCAAAATGGGTCATCAGCCTTCCGTTGAACTCATCCATATAGCTCAGGACAGCCTCTTCGAGCAGAAGATCGGCAGGTGCAGCAGTGCTGGGTTGTCCAGAACCTGCAGCAGCTGCAACCATGGAGGCCGTGTATGCATCAATCCCACGCAAATTAAAGGTGATCCACTGTTGCGGTCCTCTTGAATTGATTGTAAAATCAAGGTCCAGGATGATATCTGCCTGTGCAACACGCTTTAACCGGTCTATAGGACTTTCAGCAATTCCAGCACTTGTTTCCCCGGAGGCCAGCATTTCAAGTTCGGCAGCTTGCCTTTCCAGATTTCGCAACTCCTGTTCCAGGTCTTTGAGCGGGAAGCCTCTGTCGGCCATGATCCCTCCCATTTTGGTAATTACCATCCGGAGATCGGGATCGCTTTGCATCGCCCTTCGATAGTCGGGAATGGTTTGCTCGATCCCATCACTTACGAAGGTCGTTGAATAGCCCCTTGAAATACAATACTGCTCGCTGGGAACGACCATGATTGTAGGACGGCGTGCGGTTTGCCCGAAGGCAACAGAAACAAAAATGATAAAGAGGGTCAAAAAAGGAAAAATACGTTTCACAATGGGTGTTTTTTTTAGGATTAATAATTAAAAACCATGATCCAGCCGCCTGGCAATACCTGCATTTTCCAATTCGCGCCTCAGGTTATCATGCATGATCTGGACGTAAACACCAACCTTATAATAATTTCTTTCGATACGCACACGATCACGTCCGGAAGGCGGACCATCCGTTGACAATGCAATAAAGCTGAGATATCTGCCACCAGTCTTGAAAAATTCATCAAAATAGTCAGCGTGCTTCACATCGGCGTTATGATCAGTTACAATTGCCGGTGTGCGTCCCACACCCGTCCCCGCAGGAATGCCCTGAAAAATGCTGGCTGCAATCGCATTGCGCTTGGCAGCTCGTACAGCGTCTTCCGGTGATCGGCCATACCCCCAGACCTTAACTGCCTTGGTTCCATCTTGTCCAACACCTGCAGGCTGTATCTCGTAATTGTAACTGCTGCTGTACAAAATCTGACGCTCTCGTCTGGAGGCGCAACCAAATAGCATGGATAAAACAAGAACAGTCAGAAGTAAGGTTTTGGTTTTCATAATTATCTAATAAATGCAGTTAACCATAATATCTATAAATATACATATTTAAACTGCTATAAAAATATTTTTGTGCCAGAAATATCAACTTTTTTATACAAATATATCAAAAACAAGCCAAATAACAAACAAATAAGCCAACCAAACAATTAAACAACGTCAATCTGTTGCTATGACGTTGTGACCTGACACAAAATCAAGATTAAAAAATGAACCTTATCCCAAAGAATGGAGATCCACCTTCCCTTCCAGGGAAAATATCGGTATAAAGCAATTCCGTTTCTTCATCCCCGAAGGATGCATTGCCAATGGAGATGTGTTGGTTATAACCGGCAACAAGCTGCATATAATGGGCCAAATGTATTCCCAAACTGCCTCCGGCATTCAGAAATATACCCTGAATCTCTTCCTCAACCAGATCCTCATTCCTGGCCGTTTCAAAAAACACACCAAAATGGGGACGTATTTCAAAGTTTCTGACAAAATGATATCCCTTGGCCAGGCTTATACCATATTGCAGGAAGGAGAAATCCTCTTCCGCGAATGTTTGTCCATCGTCTGCCAGGTAATCATACGATCCGGCATCAAAGCCAACCATGCCGGACAGGTAAAAAGCCGGGATACCAAAAAAGCGACCGACAGACGCCCCCAATTCAGCAGTAAAACCTCCCATTTCCGCATTGCTGTAGTCGAATCTGAGCTCTATACCCAGATCATTCTGCTGCTGCAAAACGAAACCCTCCTGTAACCTTCTGCCACTGGTCTGATAAAATATGCTTGGTTCCATTTCTGACATCGCTTCCCCGCGGTTATCACTGATCTCACTACCGGCACGGATCACTCCCCGGCGGGTTTCGACAATCTGTCCCGTGGTCCTGTCATATCGATGCTCGTAAACAAAAAAGCGCTGATCAACCCGCAACCCCTCTTTTTTGCCAATACGTGCAGCAAGTGGGCGCACAGAGTGAAGTGGCGTAACAACATTAAAGTCAGTATAATTTCGTTCAAGCTCGGTAAGCATTTGATCGTAGGCTCTTTGAGTCAGGGAAGCAATGAGCTGATCATCTGATCGACTGGATGTAATCTGTCCAAGAAATGTGTGTTCTTTGTAATTATAAGCAGAAGCGCTGGTCGATACACTTGTAATGTATTGCAAATCAGGACTAAGCTGATTATACAGTGCCTGTTTTGCAGCAGCATCCTCCCGGCTGTCTCCCGGCAACACCCATGCATCATATATCAGACCACGCTCCGCCTCAGAAAGATTAATCCGGAACAAAGAAGCTCTTAACTGTCCGGAAAACCCCTCATAATCATCTGCTTTTACGCGCTTTAGCTCCGTGAAGTCCAGGGCAATGATGTAGCTTCTTTCAATCAGCCTGTTACCATAATCCATCAATGCCAGGTTTCCCCTGGTTGTTGCCTGATTTCGCATCACCTCTTCAACCGTTGCATTCATCATTCCCCTTTTATGAATCAGTTCCATATCCATCAGGCCATTCTCCTTTCTGTTGTACCAAAAAGAGATGATCTCGCGTGGATACTGATTTTCATTGAGTTGTTGGAGAATATGTTGTTGATGGATCACATTTGTTTCAGCATGCCTTACGTTTCTGAACCGCAATACCGGTTCAGACAAAGGGTTTACGAAAAATTTTTCACTCTGATTGACCGCTCTAAATGCATCTATAAGCATTGATGAGAAAGGATCTCCGTTCTGATAGACCAGGATCAGAGAAATTGAACTCCTGTCGTATGCTTCAGGAATTATTGCCACACCTTCTCTTTGCATCTTATCCTCAGCTTCCTGGGCCTGAAGCTTTAGAAAAAACAACAACGCAAGGCAAAAACAAACACAAACCTTTTCTATATTCATCATCATTAAAAGTTTTTAGCAGCAAATTTTCATTCATTCGACAACAGAAGTAACATCTCTATAATTCTCGATTATCATATACCATTTACAAATATAAAAAAATAAATAACGGTTTTTAAATGAATCCTATTTGAAGATGAGGGGATAAGGATAATCTGTTACTGACTGCTTAAAATCAACGGTTTTAAGCTCAAAAACAAAAGAAAAATCAGATTTTCTTCACAGAAATACTATATTTGCTTCATCTTTAAAGTCAAAAATGGTCATTCTGTAATTATTCAAAACCTACAAATCCTTATGTTTTATTTTTTGCGTTATTTTTCTATCCTACTGCTTTATCTGTTTCTTAGTCAGGGCTCAATTGCCGAAACGCACCATCGTGTGCGAATAGATCTTGACAACCGCGACATCAAAGAAGTTGCCGCCCTCGGCGTTGCTATGGACCTCTATGAATTCAGGCCCGGTGTATCGGTAGCCGGTGAGTTTTCTGAGTCTGAACTCAAATTACTCTCAGATGCCGGATTTTCTTACACAATCCTCATTGAGGACATGAGTACCTTCTACCAGGCACGAAATAAGGGAATAGACATTGACGAAGTGAACCGACAAATGCGGGAAGCTGCCCCAAGGTCACAGTATCCCACCCCGGAAAATTTCACTTTGGGATCAATGGGCGGGTTTCATACCTACAGTGAACTTCTCGACGATCTGGATGCCATGCATGATTTATTTCCCGAACTTATTTCAGCCAGGCAACCGATCGGCACAACAAACTCTATTGAGGGAAGACCGGTTTACTGGGTAAGGATCTCAAATGATCCTGAAGTTCAACAAGATAATCCAAAAGTTTTATACACCGCCCTGACACATGCACGGGAACCTGCTTCAATGCAGCAAATGCTTTTTCAGATGTGGTACCTTTTGGAAAACTATGACTCCGACCCGGAGATCCAATACCTGGTCGACAATGTTGAAATGTATTTTGTGCCTTGTGTCAATCCCGACGGTTATGTATACTGCGAAACAACCCACCCGAACGGGGGAAGCATGCATCGCAAGAATATGCGTATAAACCCGGGTGGCAGCATCGGTGTTGACCTGAACCGTAATTTCGGTTACATGTGGGGGTTCGACAATGTGGGCTCATCACCAAACCCATCGGCGCAAACCTACAGGGGTACAGCGCCTTTTTCTGAACCGGAAACGCAGCTGCAAAAAGAATTTGCAGAAACGTATGATTTATCACTGGCACTCAACAATCACACATTCAGTGACCTGTTGATTTACCCGTGGGGTTATAACGACCAGCTTACTCCCGATGGAGATATTTTCATTGCTTACGCACAGTACCTGACAAGGGAAAACAATTATGTGTACGGAACCTGCTACGAAACCCTCGGCTACTTTGCCAATGGGGTATCTGACGACTGGTTTTACGGTGAGCAGGGAACCAAGGATAAGGTTTTCGCCTTTACACCTGAAGCAGGTAAGCCCAGCGATGGCTTCTGGCCTGCCATACATAGAATAGAAGAGATTTGTGCCGGCCACACACATATGAACCTCGGACTTGCGCGGCTGGCCCTGCAATATGCCGAACTCACCGATTTAACCGATAAATACATCTCTCACGAAAGCCCGGACATTGAGTTTGGCATTATAAACCTGGGGCAGGCAAGCCCGGCAGACTTTACAGTTTCCATTACCCCCCTAAGTTCAACGATTATTGGTGTTGGAGATCCAATCTCTTTTAGTGATATGGACGTTCTGGAAACAGCAACTGCATCAATAAGCCTGGAGCTGCAACCCCATGTAAACACAGGAGAAGAGGTTCGCTTTGTTTTATCTTTGGATAACGGAACTTTTGCATGGAACGACACAATTACCAAGTTTTACGGAGAGCCGGAGCTGGTCTTTTTCGACCCATGTGATGACCTCTCGAACTGGAATACCACAAGCTGGGGCAACTGCAGCCAGCAGTATTTCTCTCCACCGGCATCCATAGCAGACAGTCCGGGTCAAAACTATGAAAACAATGCCAATACCACAATTACGAGCCAGCAAGCATTTGACCTGAGCAACGCCACCGTTGCCTGGGTTGAGTTTCATACAAGGTTCGACATAGAGGCAAACTGGGATTATGTACAGTTCATGTATTCCACCGACAACCAAAACTGGACACCACTCGAAGGCAATTACACCACAACAGGTAGCGCCAATCAGGATCCCGGACAACCGGTTTACGACGGAAACCAGGCTGACTGGGTGCTTGAAGAGGTGGACCTCTCCCATCTGACCGGCGAAGAAGAGGTATGGTTCCGCTTTCGTCTGATCAGCGATCACATCATTAACAGGGAAGGTTTTTATTTTGATGACTTCAAACTTTACACACTTGATTACAGTCCCGGTTATTTTTTCTTCCCGCCCGAAACAGTCACTTTATATCAGCATCAAGCGGTAGAAATCGATTTCTCTGAATATGTTTCATGGGAACTTGAAGGGGAGATAACGGTCAGCTGGCATAATAATGAGCACCTTCATGTCGAAATCTCCGGACCTGCAAGCGTTCTGCTCCATAATCCCGATTCTCAGTGGACCGGAGAAGAAACCATATCCTTTGGAATTGCTGATGACCTGGCAGATCTGGAGCAGGATGTGCATTTCGTTGTAGAACCTGTTCCTGCTCCCGTTATTACTGGGCAGCAGGAGATAGAAATTATGCAGGGAGAGTCAGTTGTTTTTGAGCCGTTTCTTATTGCTGTTGAAGATGCCCACTTCAATTATCCGGAAGAATTCAC
>SLNX01000182.1 GCA_007132825.1 Bacteroidales bacterium
AAAAAGAAAATCTGCGCATAGCCTTAGCTACGTAAAGATTTTATTTTGAAGAGATGAGGAAAAAGATCAAGACTTGGGCCGGCTAAAGTAGCGTTGACATGACACTAGTTAAAACTGATTTCAAAATTTTATCTTTTTGTATATTTACAGATTGGTTTTCTGCACTTGATTGCAGCGTATTTTTTCCGATTTTGTATATTCATTAAAAAAATAAAGCGATGACACAATACGACGAAAAACCTCATAAGTTAAAACAAACGGTGAAAGTTGCAGAGGGCTTAATCATTAAGGTTCTGATTGGATTCATGACCATTTTGTTAATCCTGGCTACGATCGAACTTGGATATACTCTGTTCCATGCCCTCACCATACGATCTGACGATCATTTGTTACTCAACCTGAATGATTTGTTGAACGTATTTGGTGTTTTTCTGCTTGTTTTGATTGGCATTGAGCTGCTTGACACCATTAAAGTCTATCTGCGCAAACATGTCATTCATGTTGAGGTGGTCATGCTGGTGGCCATTATCGCGATATCCAGAAAAATCATTGTGATGGATTACGACAAGTATTCAGGAATTGAAATGTTAGGCATTGCCGGAATCATCGTTGCATTGGCAGGTGGGTATTTCCTGATCAAGAAAACCGGTGGTTGCGGTTTCTGGCCAAAAGAGACCGATGAATTTGAGGATATTGAAATCAATGAGCGGATCAATAATGAGAATGAGGGTGTGATTGAGCGCAAGAAAATCATCAGGCGACGCAGTGAACAGAACCTTGTGCCACCGCCCGGAGAGTTATCTTTGTCCATTGATCAGCAAGATAAAAAACAACCAAGAAGCGCATTAGAAAAAAATGATGATTAATAAAGATGGCGTTATAAATAAATTATGACAATCTTTTCTTACTTTCGCATCTTTAAAAGGATCATAATTCCATTGTTTTAGGAACAGGTAAAACCATCTGACATGTCAAGCCCGCAATCTGCTACCAGGTATATCTTTGTGACCGGAGGGGTGACCTCCTCATTAGGGAAAGGGATTATTTCCGCCTCACTGGCCAAACTATTGCAGGCAAGAGGATACAGCGTTACCATTCAAAAACTGGATCCTTATATCAACATTGACCCCGGAACATTAAACCCTTATGAGCATGGAGAATGTTATGTAACAGAAGATGGAGCTGAAACAGATCTGGATCTGGGTCATTACGAGCGGTTCCTGAACATTCCCACCTCACAGGCAAATAATGTAACCACAGGTCGCATTTATCAGTCGGTGATTGAAAAGGAGCGTCGCGGCGACTACCTGGGAGAAACCGTTCAGGTAATCCCCCATATTACCGATGAGATCAAATACCGCATCAAATTGCTTGGCGAAGACAATCGCTTTGATTTTGTGATCACGGAGATTGGGGGAACCGTAGGTGATATCGAATCGCTCCCCTATATTGAAGCGATCAGGCAACTCCGATGGGAGCTGGGTAAAAGGAGTATGGTGATTCACCTGACCCTGGTTCCTTATCTGTCAGCTGCAAAAGAGTTGAAAACAAAACCCACGCAGCACTCCGTTAAAACGATGCTTGAGTATGGGGTGCAGCCAGACATCCTGGTTTGTCGTACCGAAAAACCGTTGAATGCAAACATTCGAAACAAGATTGCCCTTTTCTGTAACGTGGATGCAGGCTCTGTTATCGAATCGATCGATACCAACAGCATTTACAAGGTGCCTCTTTTGATGCAAGAGGAGCAACTTGACCTGGTTGTCCTCCGCAAAATCGGGATGTCGACCAGGAAAACACCTGCCATGAGATCATGGCGCGCGTTCATAAAAAAACTTGAGTCGCCCAAAAAACAGGTAAACATTGCTCTGATCGGAAAGTATGTTGAGCTGGTGGATGCTTACAAGTCAATCATTGAGTCATTGATCCACGCCGGAACGGTCAATAATTGCAGGGTCAACCTGAAGCTGATCCACTCCGAGCAGATTGATCAAAAAAACATGGCCGAACAACTCAAGGATGTTACAGGGGTCATTGTTGCACCCGGTTTTGGCGACAGGGGGATAGACGGAAAGATTGCCGCCATAAAACATGTTCGTGAGCATGGAATCCCTTTCTTTGGAATATGCCTGGGGATGCAGTGTGCCATGATCGAGTTCGCGCGTAACGTATTGCAGCTTCCGAAATCGCACTCCACAGAGATGCAGGAAACTACTCCTGATCCCATCATCGACATCATGGAAGAACAGAAGAAAGTATTTGTAAAGGGTGGCACCATGCGCCTCGGAGCATACCCATGCAAATTAAAGAAAGACACCAGGGCTTACGCTTTATATGGCAAAGAACACATCTCTGAGCGTCACAGGCATCGTTACGAATTCAATAACAAGTATTTGGAAATGTTTGAACAACATGGCATGACCGCATCCGGAATACATCCTGATACCGGGCTGGTGGAAATTGCTGAATTGGATAATCACCCCTGGTTCATTGGGGTGCAGTTCCATCCTGAATACAGCAGTACCGTTGCCAAACCACATCCACTATTCATAGGCTTTGTGAAAGCTGCGATGCAATGTTGTAGTTAAAACCAGATATCCAAAAACAGGTCTGCGAATTTAATGGCATTTACCGGGGTGCATTTCGCCCTTTTCAACTATCTTTGCAGACCATTACAAAATCATTGAACAGATGAGCAGAGATAACATAATCGGTTTATTACTAATCGCCGCAGTTCTTATAGGATATAGCATCTGGATGGCACCCTCTGAAGAGGAACGCGTGGAAGCACAGCGGCAACGCGACAGCATCGCCGAAGTGCAGCGGCGCGCGCAGGCTGAAGTGGAAGCCCTCAGAGAGATAGAAGCAGAAAGAGATGATTCAGCCAGAACCATTCCCGAAATTGCTGACACGGAAGCTGAGGATCAATCGGAAATTGATCAGCTTCGCCGCAGGGAACGAATGGGCTATTTTGCCGAGGCTTCAGCAGGAACCCAGGAGTTTTTTACGCTGGACAACGATCTGCTAAGGTTAACATTCAGCACCAGGGGAGGAACCATTTATTCAGCACAGCTTCCCGAATATCAAACCTTTGACCACGAAGACCTGATCCTGTTTTCAGGAGATGATCAGCAGTTTACCTTTAACTTTTTCTCCGGAAACAGAAACATCTCAACAGAAGA
>SLNX01000019.1 GCA_007132825.1 Bacteroidales bacterium
TGATTATTATTACTACGAATGTTTTTACACAGGACCTTTCACAAACCTTCCGCGGCAAGGTGATTGACGCATACACCGAAGTTCCTTTACCTGGCGCAACGGTCATCATTTTAGACTCTTCTCCGCTCAAAGGGACTTCAACAGGTATTGATGGCCAGTTTCGTCTGGATAATATGCCGCTGGGGCGATTTGATATTGAAGTACGGATGATGGGATATCAACCAAACACCATTAACAACCTTTTAATCAGTTCTGGGAGGGAGTTGGTAATCACGGTAAGACTTGAGGAACAGGTATATCTGCTTGACGATGTGGAGGTAAGGCCTGAACTCCGCAAAGACCAGCCCCTGAATGAGATGGCGGTGATCAGTGCCCGTTCCTTTACCATCGACGAAACCGAACGGTATGCTGGCAGTCTGGGCGACCCGTCGCGGATGGCAGCAAATTTCGCAGGAGTTTCCTCCGCATCAGATCAGCGAAATGATATCATCATCCGGGGAAATTCACCTCTTGGACTTTTATGGCGTCTGGAGGGGGTCGAGATCCCTAATCCAAACCATTTTGGTTCCATTGGTTCAACAGGAGGCCCGGTAAGTATGCTTAACAACAACCAGCTCGATAATTCCGACTTTTATACGGGGGCCTTCCCTGCGGAATATGGCAATGCGCTGGCGGGCGCATTCGATTTAAGGATGCGCAACGGCAACAATCAACAGCATGAGTTCATGGGCCAGGTTGGTTTCAACGGTTTTGAGCTGGGTGCAGAAGGGCCTTTTTCCTCCAGAAACAGGGCATCCTACATGGTGAATGCACGTTACAGCACTCTTGAGGTATTGCATGCCCTGGGAATGAATTTCGGCACCGGGGCCGCGGTCCCAAAATATAAGGACCTTTCTTTTAAGTTCCATGTCCCATTGGAGCGCGGACGAATTTCCGTTTTCGGTATCGGAGGCGACAACAGCATATCCATGCTCGACAGTGAAGATGATGATGCCCAGTATGGCTTTGCAGGCACCGACCTGTATTTCAATAACAGGATGGGTGTTTCCGGCGTCAGTCACGTTTACTATTTTAATAACAACACACGCATTAATAATACGATGGCGGTTTCAGCCATCCGGAGCAAGGCAAACATTTATGAGCTGACAAACGGACTTGACAAAGAAACCATCATCGAAGACCTGGGGGAAACCCGGTACAGTTTATCTTCCAGATTATCACGCCGTTTTAACTCACGCAACTTCCTCAATGCAGGCTTGATCGTTGATCATTATGACATTTCATACCATGGGCAAGAGTATCATGAGGCTTCTGAAGAATACCGGGATTATCTTGATGCCGATGGTACCATGCAAATGGTGCGCGGATTTGGGGAATGGCAACATAGATTCTCTGATGAGTTTTCCGTAAACTCAGGACTTCATCTTTCCACCTTCCTTTTAAATAATAGCTATGCTGTCGAACCAAGGGTTGGCCTGAAGTGGTCTTTCCTTCCCGGGCAATCGTTCAGTATGGGTGCCGGAATGCATAGCCAGATACAGATGAAAGGGATCTATTTTTCCCAAATGCTCGTCGATTCTGTTTCTATGGCCTATGAGAGAACCAATGAACACCTTGACCTTTCAAGAAGTTTGCACCTGGTTGCAGGGTACGACCGCCTGCTGGGTGAAGGCCACCGTTTAAAAACCGAAGTCTATTACCAATACCTCTATGACATTCCGGTAGCAGAGGGCAGACCCGAATTTTCAACCTTGAACCAGGGGGGTGCTTTCAATTACTGGGTGTTTAACAAAATGGAAAACACCGGTACCGGATCAAACGTGGGCGTCGAACTCACCCTGGAAAAGTTTCTGCAGGAGGGATTCTATTACCTGATCACCGCATCCGTTTTTGACTCAAAGTACAGGGGGTACGACAGGGTATTACGCAACACCGCCTTCAACAACAAATACATTTTCAACGTTTTAACTGGCTATGAATGGAAAATGGGACAGCGCTCACTGTTATCGGCAGACATAAAGATAGTTTATGCCGGTGGGAATCGTTTCCTGGAAATTGATCCAGAACAATCCGTTTTAAATAACGCTGTAAGATATAAATGGGAAACTGCCTACGAAAACAGGCATCCCGATTATTTCAGGTTGAACGGGCGTATCACATTCAGGTTGAACGGACAGAATGTAAACCAGGAATGGGCGTTAGACCTTCAGAATGTCACAAACAGGCAAAACATATTTACCGAAAACTGGAACAGAAACCGGCAGGAGATCACTACATCCTACCAAATGGGATTTATGCCCATGATGACCTACAGGATATATTTTTAATTCATTAATAAAAATTTGGCACACATATTGAGATGCAACGCATATAAAAACAATAAGACAACCATTTTTCTCAACTAAGTATTCACCATTTGATTCTTTACAACCATGAAACAAGAAGCAATCAAAAAAATCCTTATTGTTGTCTGTTTACTCACAGGCATACAATTCGCAAGCTTTGCGCAAAGCAAAGAGGTAAGGGTATCTCCGCTCCGTTTTGCAGGTGTACATCCCTTAAGCAGCAGTCATCATGAGAGTGATGCTTTCCTCGTAATGCACTCGGGCGGCTCCGGAGTCTGGAATTACGAAATGTTTAACACCTCTCTTGAAGAGATCAAATCGGGTACCATTGAAACCCCCTCCTATTCATTTTTTAACGGTGTTACCTACAATGGCAGCCATGCCATGGTGAGTTTTGTGGTCAATGCATTGTCTACATCGGTAACTTATGTTGTTTTGGATGATAAAGGAAATGAGGTTTCTCGTGAAACCCGCAACGATGTGCCGAATCTGCGTAGGGGCGATCAGTTTTTCCCGGAGGTGTTTCCACATCCCGAAAAGGGATTCATCATTGTTCAGAGTGCAGGCAGGGCGCGCAATGCAGGTTACGTCATAGAACATGTAGATCATAAAATGAATCGCCTTTGGAAGATGGATTTTGAATCACAAAGGGGAAGTGTACACGTTTATGACCTGCTCTGCTCAGGTGAGTTTCTCTACATTCTTGAAGCAAGCGAACGCCTTGGCAAAACGACCAGTGCACGAGTTCACGGTGTAGATCTGTTGAACGGCATCAAAATGTACACAATGGAGTTACAGGATGACGAATACA
>SLNX01000233.1 GCA_007132825.1 Bacteroidales bacterium
ATCTTCGGACAAGCTGAATACACCACTGACGATTATTCAGCTTTTGTCTCAGCTTCACTCTCAAACACCAGCTATCGCCGTACCGACTATTTTCTCTATTATGACGATGACTCACCCACCCGACTTGCTCTCCAGGAAGAAGCAGACGGATATAAGGCACAGGCTGAAAACGCATTGGATCAAGGTGATGAGGAGCAATATAATGAATATATGAGCCTTTATTATGACATTGTGAACAGAAGGGCGATGACTCCTCAACGGGGTGAATGGCAAAACTTCCTTGCATGGAGCCTTAAAGGAGGTGCTAATTACAATATTACCGATTATCATAATGTTTTTGCCAATATTGGTTACTTTACACGCGCTCCTTTTTTCCGGTTTGCTTATGTTGGCTTTACTAATGTGCCAAACATCGGCGTGCAACACGAAAGGGTATTCTCAACAGAGGTTGGATATGGTTTAAGAACAACTGTGATTGCTGCCAACGTCATTCTTTATCGAACAGAATGGCTCGATAAAGCACTTGTCAGGAATCTGGGTCAGGGTGTGATTGCCAATATAACAGGTCTGGATGCGTTGCACCAGGGCATTGAAGTTGATTTTACATTCAGGCCTAACCCAAAAATAGAGGTCAGAGGCATGTTCTCCATAGGCGACTGGCACTGGCAGGATGACCTTATTGCCGAAATTTATGATGAGAATCAGGTGTTTATTGACAGCATTGAAGTATATGCCGGCGGCCTTAAAGTGGGTAATTCTGCCCAAACTACAGCTGCCATTGGTATTAGTTACGAAGTGCTGCCAAATCTCCGCCTAAGTATTGATGGCAATCATTTCGACAGACTTTTTGCTGACTTCAATGTGGAGGACCGGGGTGACCTCGACACAAGGGGAACTGATTCGTGGCAAATGCCATCATATCAGCTCTTTGATGTTGGTTTAAGGTATCGTTTTAAAATTGCCGGACTAAATGCCACTCTGATAGGAAATATTAACAATGTGTTCAATACAGAAGCCATTAGAGACGCGACAGATGGCCGGTCGTTCGATCATAACACCGCGCTCGTTTACTATGGCTGGGGACGATCATGGACAACATCACTGCGTGTAAGGTTCTGATGACAGGTTGTTATTAATCCCATTTGTACGAACCATAATCAAACAAAGATATGAAAAACAAAAAAAGTTTTATTTTTTCAGTCATAATTGCCGCACTGCTGCTGTCCGTAGCATGTGATCCAAATGTTGATTTATATGAAAAAATGGATGCAGCCAGGGAACCCTACAGGGAAAGCATAGAGTATACTCTCGAAGATGCTGATTACAGTAGATTTGGCGGCTTTATTGCTGAATACAAAGCATTTAATGACACCATGCCTGCAATGGATTACGTACCGGAAATCCTTGCCAGCCGCTTTGTAACCCTAAACCTGGGAAGCAGCGCAATGGTTACCTTCAACCACTTTCTCTTGCATCCCGATTGGTGGGATGCCGGGTTTGGATATGTACTTACTGAAGAGGATTATAGCTTCATGGGGGTGGGAAATACGTTTACCCCCAACAATCCTGCTTCTGAAAACATACCCGACTGGCTTGATCGCACCTATGGTGAAGCAGAAGAGGGTGATCAGGTGGTTATCATTTACAACTTCACCGAGGCCGGTGAAACGTTCCAAAATGAAGATACATACCAGTTTGAAGACGAAACCTGGCTACACATTGAAACAAGAGAAAACATACCTTATATTGGCTATGAGCTTGTAAGCGAAGACTATGAAAACTTTGGAGGCAGTATAGCTCAGCATGGCAGTTTCAACGAAAACAATCCGCCCAAAAACCATTTGCCTGTTTTCCTGAAAAACAAGTTTCCCTTTGCCCCAATCAATGCCGAGCAAGTATTGAGATACAGGTATTTCGATGGTTCAATGACACAAACCCTTACCGACAAGTATGTATTTGATGGTGTAATTTGGGAATCGGTTCCTTATTTTGAAGAAAGAAGTGAACAATATATTTTTGGAGAAGAAGGATGGGCGTTTGATCCAACGGTAATATTTGATCTCGATAGAGCTGATTATATGTACCTTGTAGAAATTGACCCTGTTGGTCAACAAGAGTTTCAATATGACGATTTTGCCTATTACTATGGCGCCAGTGCATTTTATAATAATTTTGACATCAGAATCATTGGACGAAGACTTGATAAATTGGAGTCAGGCGAATATGCAGATGCAGCACTCGGTGAAATTTATGAGAACGAAGGCCCAGAAGCAGCCATGGATGAAATGATAAGGCGAATTATTGAAGAAGGACTAATCTATTTGCTTCAGCACAAGTTTCCGGATGCTCAACCGCAGATCGGTGGGATTGACGTCCATTTCTTTGTTGGTTTTGAAACATTTGCTGACAACTGGGTGCGCCGCTATCCGCAAGCAGAATACATTTGTACAGAGTCCGGTAATCCACCCCAATTCGAACTGGTTAACTTCATTGAAACCAGAGAGTAATCTTATTATAACATAATCACCATAAAGAGTTTATCAGGGGGATGTGTGAAGCATCCCCCTGCTGTTATACATATGCCTTGATATTTTTGTTTCAGACACAACAGATATTTAAGAATACCTTAGATAATCTGTATGTTGCGGTCTGAACCATTCATATTAATATTTTGTTACTTTTGCAAACAACAATTAAATCCTAATCGACTAAAATCTTAAAGGTCTTTAATAAATTTCAAAATATTATGAAAACCACTGTATTTAAGGAAAAACATGAAGAGATGGGTGCCAAGATGGTACCGTTCGCGGGCTTTTATATGCCGGTTCAGTTTGAAGGGGTTAATGCTGAGCATGAAACTGTTCGTAATGCACTGGGTGTTTTTGATGTGTCGCATATGGGTGAATTCTGGGTGGAAGGCTCTAAAGCGCTTAACCTGATACAGTGGGTGAGCTCAAACGATGCATCAGTTCTTACAGACGGGAAAGTACAGTATACTTGTTTCCCAAATGACAAAGGGGGTATCGTGGATGATTTTCTGATCTATCGCTTCAATGAGGAGAAGTTTCTTCTGGTTGTCAATGCGGCAAATATTGACAAGGACTGGAATTGGCTCAACAAACAGAATGAACGGTTTGG
>SLNX01000082.1 GCA_007132825.1 Bacteroidales bacterium
AATCGAAAATCATCCTCCTGTGTGTCAAAAATCCTGTTCCCGGATGGTCGGGATTTTCAACATGGGTGTTTCATCCTTTTTTATTGTGCTAATGGTAATGCCTGATGTCTTTTGTGGTACTATTTTTGTTATATCCCTCTAAAAACTGATACCAAATGGATAAAGGCAGTTTAAGGAACATCTTAATTATTATAACTGTAATTACCTTGCTTACCGCATGCGCCGGCAGTAATGAATATTTGCGAATGCGATACGGAGCATACAGGGTTGCTGGTTCAGATAAGATCAATAACAAATCTCCCCTGGAAAAGGAGGGTTTTGAGCTTGTGCTTAATGAAACATTTGACCGTGTTTCATGGAATGAAACCGGTGATGCGAATCACTGGAAGGTGGGTGGATCAAATATGTATCACCCCAGAAGATTGAATGTGTATTATGGCCCGCCCGAATTAAGAGAAGGTGGGTATGCAGCATTCACGAATCGCTACAATCCGCGCGAAATTTATGTATATCAATTGGATTCGGTGATTGAGTTTCCGTATGAGGTGAGCAAGCTTTTCTCCTATAACTTTATTGAACAGCAATATGGGCGGTTCGAGTGCCGGATGACTTTGCCAGACGCACCCCATAGCTGGCCTGCTTTCTGGTTATGGGGACGGCCCTGGCCTCCGGAAATTGATATCATTGAAGCTTATGGCCGCGAGACTGGAGGAAGTGTGGTTTACCAGGAAATCAACCTCCATTACGGCACTCAGGATAACCGCAAACAGATGGGTGCATGGCCGGTAAAGATTGACCGACCCAAAAATGCAGGTGATGTATTCTATGAATTTGCATTGGAATGGTATCCAGACCGCTTGGATTTTTATACAAACGGCGTGTTGGTATTTACGTTTGATGATCGGGAGATCCTTGATACGTGGTTTAATCAACCGATGTGGGTTGTAATTAACAATAGCATATACCGCGCAGGCTATGAAGAACTGGGGCCCGATTACTACAGCGAGTTTCTGGTCGACTACATCAGGGTGTACAAGTTGGCAGAATAGCCTTTTTTGTCTTTTGCACTTTTGTTAAGCCATTGTAAAGACAGTGTTAACAATTTAATAAACTATTACAAAGTGCTTAATAATGTAATGCTTTACAGCTTACCTTTGTTGTGAACAAAAAAGCGAAGCGATGTCTGTTGAAAAACACACCATTCTCCTTGTTGATGATGAACCGGATATCCTTGATTTCATAAGCTATAACCTTAGAAGGGAGGGTTATTCCGTTCATACGGCACTGGATGGTTTTGAAGCACTGTCAGTGGCTGAGAAAGTACGTCCGCAACTTGTTATTCTTGATGTGATGATGCCCGGAATGGATGGTATTGAAACTTGCGAACGTCTTAAGCAGATGCCCGGGATGGAGCATACAATTATTGCTTTCCTGACGGCGCGAAGTGAAGATTATTCTCAGCTTGCCGGCTTTGGTGCCGGTGCCGACGACTATATTGCCAAGCCGATCAAACCAGGATTGCTTATCAGTCGTGTAAAAGCCCTTTTGCGCCGCTACCATCCGGAGCGGCAAGAAGAGAGCTCGGATCAGAAAGGGGACATCAGAATTGACAGGGAACGCTATGTCGTATGGAAAGGTGATGAACAGATTTCGCTGCCACGCAAGGAATTTGAGCTGATGTGTCTCCTTGTTTCAAAACCCAATAAGGTGTTTACCCGTGATGAAATCTATTCAGAAGTCTGGGGCCATGAGGTGGTAGTTGGCGAAAGAACCATTGATGTTCACCTGCGTAAACTTAGGGAGAAAATTGGTTATGAATATTTTAAAACCGTGAAAGGGGTTGGCTATAAATTTATCCCCAATCCTGGCAAACACTAATATGTGAGGGATGTTTAAAGACTCCACACCACGAAAGCTTGCTTTCATCTCTGCCCTGACAATTGGTTTTCTGACCGCATTAATGATGTTGTTTATTAATGCGACCGAACTGGGTCGTATCGATCCTTTATGGATTATTCCCGCTGCATTGTTTGTTTTCCTGGTCGCGTTTTTCTTGTTCAAATATATTCTAAAACATTTTATTTATGACCGTATACGCTTGATATACAAAACCATACACGAACTAAAGGCACCTAAAGACCGGAAGAAAGAATATCTGAATGATACAGACGATATGATCCGGCGGGCCAACCTGGAGGTGATGGAATGGGCGAAAGAGCGGGAGAGTGAAATCAGGGAACTAAAAAAAATGGAAGCCTATCGCCGTGAGTTTTTGGGAAATGTCTCCCACGAACTAAAAACACCGATTTTTAATATCCAGGGTTATGTGCTCACCCTGCTTGATGGAGGGCTTGAAGATCCTGCAGTCAACAGGAATTACCTGCTGCGATCCGAAAAGAGCATCAACCGGATGATCTCAATCATTGAGGACCTTGAGACCATATCGCTTTTGGAGGCCGGTGAGGTTAAGCTTAATTTCAGCAACTTTGATCTGGTTTCCATCGTACGCGAGGTAATGGAAACGCTGGAAATTGAAGCTTCTAAAAAGCAAATTGGCTTTAAGTTTGGCCGCTCATATGACTTGCCGGTTTATGTTTACGCAGATAAACAAAAAATTCAACAGGTTGTCACCAATTTGATGGTCAATGCCATAAAGTATGGTAACGAAGGAGGTCACGTTAAGGTGAGTTTTTTTGATATGGATGCGCATGTGCTGACCGAGGTTACGGATACGGGTGTCGGGATACCCAGGGAAGAGATCCCCCGCGTTTTTGAAAGGTTTTTCCGCGGTGAAAAAAGTCGAACGCGAAACCGGGGTGGCGGCTCAGGACTGGGTTTATCCATTGTTAAGCACATTATCGATGCCCATCAGCAAACCATTAATGTGCGAAGCACTCCCGGAGTAGGCTCTACATTTGCCTTCACCCTTAAAAAGGGAGAAACTCCACCCATCCACAGACCCTTTTTAATCTAAAATTATCTCCTTATTACTTGTATATCCATTGGTATTATGCTTAACATAAGCTTAACACTTTCTACACGCTTTCTTAATATGGCAACTTTACTTTTGGAGAAATAAAAGTTGCTTTTTTATGGAATATGTTTATCTGTTTTTTGTGGTGGC
>SLNX01000244.1 GCA_007132825.1 Bacteroidales bacterium
GCACACCCTCCTGGATCATCAGGCTGGCACCCCCGGGATAGCGCTCTTCCGAAGGTTGAAAGATCAGTTTGACCCTTCCCTCCCATTCATCGCGAAGTGCGTGCAAAATTTTGGCAGTTCCCAGCAGACTGGCCATGTGCACATCATGTCCGCAGGCGTGCATTACACCCGGAACACCAGACTTATACTCCACACGGTTTTCCTCCTGTATGGGCAGGGCGTCCATATCGGCACGCAAAGCCAGGGTTGCAGACTCCGGATTGTTGCCATCAATGATGGCAACAATGCCCGTTTCTGCGACCCCCTCCTCAAAAGGAATTCCGATCTCCTTAAGCCGGGTAGCAATGAATGCCGCCGTCCTTTTCTCCTGCATCGACAGCTCCGGTAGCGCGTGAAAATGGCGGCGGTAATAAACGACTTCATCAAAATATTCAGACGACAAGGCCTTAACCTGGTGCAATAAATCCATACAATTTCTGTTTAATTATCATCAGCTAATTTAAGGATTTTTATTTATCTTTGAAAGCAGGCACACGGTTCACAACAAAACTAATTGCAGAAAATGATTCACATTAAGAAATTCACCTTCAATCCTTTTCAGGTTAACACCTTTGTTCTTTATGATGACACGGGAGAATGCGCCATCATTGACGCTTCCTGTTATGAGAAATCGGAGAAAAAAGAACTTGCAACATTCATTAAAGAGAATAACCTTACTCCTGTACTGCAGCTTTTAACACATTGCCATATTGATCACATGCTTGGCAGCAGATTTGTGTCCAAGACTTATAAACTGAAGCCACTTACCCACAAGGACAGCCTTCCTTTTCTTGAGAACAGCAAGGAATACGGTAAGGTTTTTGGTTTTGATGTAGACAAACCGGTGATGCCCGACGAGTTTCTTGACGACGGAGACTCGATTGAATTCGGGAACCAGGAGCTCAGGGTGATCCATACACCCGGCCATGCTGCCGGAAGCCTCTGTTTCTATCATGAAGCTGAAAAGTTTGTCATCGTTGGTGATGTGCTTTTTCAAAATAGTGTTGGACGCACAGACCTGCCAACCGGTGACCACGACCTGCTGATCAAATCGATCCTGCAAAAGCTGCTGGTTCTTCCCGACGATACCACAGTTTATCCCGGCCACGGACCGGCCACAACCATCCAGGAGGAACGGACCGGAAATCCCTTTCTTACAGGCGTTTTTTGATGGTTGTTTTTTGAATCAGATATTGGAAAAGTCTACCGAGACCGGCCTGTCGTTTGCAAAATCATAAAGGGTGAGCAATCGCATCTCATAAAAGCCTCTCCAATAGTTTCTCAGAGCGGCGAGATATCTTTGCTTTGCCCTGTCTTTCTCTTCGAGAGCAAGGTTCAGTTCGATGATGTCGACTCGTCCGATCAAAAAGCGTTGCCGGGTTACCTCATACCGTTTTTCAGCGATCACATCAGCCTTTTTGGCGATCTCCAGCTGATTGTCCAGCATGTTAAACTCCATGACACGGAGGAAAACCTCTTGTTCAAAATCAACCAGGGCCTGATTGACCGTTGTATTTACAAGTTCCCGGTTCGATTCTGCCATCCGTACACGGCCTTTTGAAACACCCCAGTCAAGAATCGGGATCTGCACACCGACAGTAAGCTGTTGCTGGTCCATCGGGTTCCTGTATGCATCACCGAATTCCTCAGCACTTTGTGTAAGTCCGTAAACGGCAAACAGGTTGACATTGAATCTATTCTCGGCACGTGCCTGATCCACCCGGCTTTCAGCTTCCAGTTGCTGCCGCTGCCGGGCAAGCATGGCAGCCCTGTTTTTTCGGGCTTCTGCAAGTGCCACACCCACATCAACGCGGATGTTATGTGGTTCTGCAGGAGGTACAAGCTCGATATTTCTGACCTCATCCAGTGCAAGAAATGAACGGAAGCGGAACATAGCTGCCTCATAATCAATATAAGACTGTTCCAGTGCCGCCTCAGAATTCAACAGATTCAGCTCCATTTGCAGCAATTCATTTTCGGCAATGCGACCAAGTTCATAGCGTCCTTGGGATATCTGATACAGCGTGTCGTTGCTGGAAAGGTTGATCTCATTGATCTCTTTGTTGATCTGTGCCAGCAACAGGTCAAAAAACACGTTGGTGGCCCTGATCGATATCTCCTCAAGATTTTCTATGTATTCCCTGCGTGCCTCTTCATAACGAATGGGCTCTATCTGCCGCTCCCACTTATAGGGGTTGTAGGCGAATATAGGTTGCCGGTATCCGATGTTTACAGGAGTTGCTAGGTATGAAACCTCATTGCCGTCGTCGCGGATCAGGTCAATGCGTTGCAGTCCGGAGCTGACAAATATCTGTCCGCCTGTTAAACCAATGGTTTGATTAAGAGACAAATTCCCGGATGAGGTTGCCAGGCTCCTGCGGATGAAGGTGTCGCTGCCATCCGGAAGGGTTATTGATGAGATGGAGCGGTTCAGGTTTGGAATGGTGGCATCAAACCGGAGATTGGGCAGGTAACCGGCCCTGAATGTACGGTATTGCCAGTAATTGCCCCTGTAACGATGGCGGGCCACCATCGCATCCGGCGATTGCTCGCGGGCTATTTTTATAACCTCCTCCAGGGTAAGGAAGCGGCTGTCGCTTGCAGCTGCAGTATCAGCAAGCAAAATTGCTGATGTTATGACTAAAATATAAGCAATGTTTCTCATCGGAGATTGTTTGTTGGGGCGAATTGCAATTCGCCCGTACAGTTTGTTGTTTATTGTTTGGTGGGGCGAAAAATCTTTCGCCCGTACAGTGTGTCATTCTGAGCGCCAGCGAAGAATCTGTTCGGCTTTATCCACAATTTCACTTTTTCCTTCCAGCTTCCAGCTTCGAGCTTCGAGCATTTTTTCCTTCAGCTCCCAGTTCCCAGACATCAAAATTATCAATTTATTAAACCCATTGACCGCTTTTTTATTACACACTTTTCATATTATCCCTATCTTCGTAATCATAAAACCATTTCATGATCACCTCCGACACCATAGATAAGATAATGGACGCCACCCGCATTGATGAGGTGATTGGCGAGTTTGTCTCCTTAAAGAAAAGAGGGGTGAACCTGATTGGCCTTTGTCC
>SLNX01000179.1 GCA_007132825.1 Bacteroidales bacterium
AATTCCTGAAGGATGGCAACCTCCCTGCGCGTTACATTTACAAATATGATCTTTTTCTCATCGCCCTTAAACATCCCTTTCCCTTCGAGGAATGTACCACCCCTGTTCAGGTCTTGAATGATCTTCTCTGCAATTGTTTCATAACGATCTGAGATGATGAACAGGGTTTTTTCATAAGAAAAGCCTTCCAGCACAATGTCTATAACTTTTCCGGTAATAAAAATTATAATGAGCGAGTACAGTGGGATTGTCCAGTCACCGAATGCTGCCAGCCCCATGAGTACGATCAGTGCGTCAACGATCATCAAGCTTTGACCGAGGGGGATCCGCATGTATTTGGTCATCAGCATGGCAATGATGCTGCTTCCGCCGGAAGTAGCCTTGGCTTTAAAGATCAGCCCCAGGCCTAATCCGATCAGCACTCCACCGAAAATGCTCGCCAGAAGGGGTTCTATCCCTTCCAGGGGTTCATTTCCCGTTATGATTATTAATCCGTCAATAAAACCGGAAGCAAGTACAAAACCGACTACGGTTTTGACGCCAAACCGGGGGCCCAGTAGTTTGACCCCGATGATCATCAGCGGTATATTCAGGATCAGCCCGGTTAAACCAACGGGAAAGCCCAATAAATGGTAAAGGATGATCCCAATGCCGTACACACCTCCGGGAACAAATTTGTAGGGGCTTACAAAGAGCACGTATCCCGCTGCCATGATAAAAGCGCCAATGGTGATTAAAGTATAGGACTTAAACCACCTGCCGGAAAAAATTTTTTCTTTGTTCAAAAAAGTCATTTCAGAAAATTTAGATTAACTTCGTGAGGATTTTTAAGCGCGCAAAGATAATTGATTTTTTTGATGGAAACGCACCCTCCGAAAAGGCATTTAAGGGCATTGATCTCGGTTTTTGACAAAGAGGCCTCGGCGCCGCTTGTAGAAGCGCTGCATCAGCTTGACATAGCACTTCTGTCGACCGGCGGAACCCATCATTTCATTCGTTCAATGGGAATTCCGGTTCAGTCTATTGAATCAGTTACAGGTTATCCCTCAATTCTTGGTGGACGTGTAAAAACTTTACATCCTGCCATTTTCGGGGGGATACTTGGCAGAACCACCCACAAAGAAGACCTTCGCGACATGAATGATCACGATATTGATCCCATTGACATTGTTGTGGTCGATCTCTATCCCTTTGATCAGACAGTTAAAGCGGGTGCTTCCCATTCTGAGATCATTGAGCAGATAGATGTCGGGGGTATATCCCTGATACGTGCTGCTGCCAAAAACTTTGAACACGTTCTTGTTGTACCCGGGTCGGCTTACTTCAGGGAGGTTGTTGATCTGCTGAACAAAAACCAGGGAAAGACCACCATTCGTGACCGGCGGAGTATGGCTGCTGCTGCGATGCACGTTTCCTCCCATTACGACACGGCTATTTTCAATTATCTGAACGATGGCACACTCAATGTTTTTAAAGAGAGCATTGATAAGGCCACCACCCTCAGATACGGCGAAAACCCGCATCAGCAGGGTTGTTTTTATGGAGGTTCGACGGAAGTCTTCGAGCAGCTAAGCGGCAAGGCGATCTCTTACAATAACCTGCTTGATATTGATGCTGCCATGGGATTAATTGCAGAGTTCCCGGCACCTACCTTTGCCATTATAAAGCATACCAATGCGTGTGGTATTGCCTCACGGGAAAACATTGAGGATGCATGGGAGTTAGCCCTGGCCGGAGATCCTGTTTCAGCATTTGGAGGCGTTTTGATCACCAACACAACCGTTGATTCAGTGGTTGCAAAAAAGATTAATGATTTGTTTTTTGAGGTTTTGATGGCACCCTCTTACGAAGATGAGAGTATCGACTTGTTAAAGTCAAAAAAGAACAGAATACTGCTTAAGACAAAGTCTTTTTTGATGCCCGATGTCCGTTTTCGAAGCATCCTGAACGGAGTGCTTTGGCAAACATCAGATCATAAGAACAGCATCCCTGAACTATGGAAAATTCAAACAAAAAAGAAGCCCGGTAAAGATGAGGAAAAAGACCTTGTTTTTGCCAACAGTGTGGTAAAGCATTTGAAGTCAAATGCAATTGCCATAGTGAAAGATCTGATGCTTTTAGGTGCAGGATCCGGTCAAACTTCAAGGGTTGATGCCTTACAGCAGGCAGTCAAAAAGGCCCGGGAAGGTGGACACGACCTGAAGGGTGCCGTTATGGCGTCAGATGCCTTTTTTCCTTTTTCCGACAGTGTGGAAATTGCACATAATGCTGGCATCACTGCTGTTATACAACCAGGAGGGTCTGTCAGAGATGCGGATTCAATTAATTATTGCAATTCGGCTGGTATGACTATGGTTTTTACCGGAAACAGACATTTTAAACATTAACGACAAAATAACAACAATAAACTGCAGATAGATGGGATTGTTTTCATTTTTAACAAAGGAGATAGCGATTGACCTGGGTACAGCCAATTCAATCATTATTCATAACGACAAGGTTGTCGTTGAAGAACCTTCCATAGTGGCGATAAACAGAAAAAGCGGGGAGATGATCGCTGTTGGCAAAAAAGCGATGATGATGCACGGAAAAACACACGAAAACATCAAAACATTGCGCCCATTAAGAGATGGTGTAATTGCCGATTTTCAGGCGGCTGAGGCGATGATTCGTGCCATGATCAAAATGACGGACACCAAAAAATCTTTGTTTCCGCCATCTTTGAGAATGGTTGTATGCATTCCATCAGGAATCACGGAGGTGGAGGAACGTGCTGTTCGCGACAGCTGCGAACAGGCCGGAGCCAAGGAGGTTCGACTGATCCATGAACCCATGGCTGCTGCAATAGGCATTGGAATTGATGTTCTGGAACCTGTTGGAAACATGGTGATCGATGTTGGAGGGGGGACAACTGAAATTGCCGTTATAGCTCTTGGCGGTATTGTGTGTAATAAATCCATTCGCATTGCCGGCGACGATTTTAATGCTGACATCATGGAGTTCATGCGCAAGCAGCATAACATCCTGATTGGTGAACGCACCGCTGAAAAAATTAAAATTGAAGTTGGATCGGCATTGGCTGAGCTGGAAAATCCGCCGCCAGACCTTGCCGTTCATGGAAGAGACATGATGACAGGCATCCCGAAAGAGATCTCAATTTCTTATTCGGAGGTTGCTCACTGTCTCGATAAATCCATTTCAAAGGTGGAAGCAGCAGTTATGAATGCCCTTGAAATGACTCCTCCCGAATTGGCCGCCGATATTTACCGTACCGGAATATATCTTGCCGGTGGTGGATCGCTGTTGAGAGGACTCGATAAAAGGATATCATTAAAAACAAAACTTACAGTTCATGTGGCTGAAGATCCGCTAAGAGCAGTAGCAAGAGGAACCGGAATTGCTCTTAAGAATTTTCATAAATTTCCATTTCTGATCAAATAACAGACTGCTATGCGCAACCTGTTAAACTTTATTTTAAGGTATCAGTTTTTTTTTCTTTTCCTGCTTCTTGGAACAGCAGGTATCCTGCTTACATTTGCAAATCAGCAGTACCACCAGACATTTTTTATCAACTCTGCCAATACCGTTACGGGAAATCTCCTGCATACCTATAGTAAATTAACTTCCTATATCGCCCTTAGGCAACAGAACCAAGAACTTGCAAATTCATTAGCTCATCTGATGAATACTTATGAGGGAAGCTACCTGATAACCGACAAGAAAACTTTTGTTTCGGATGATACCCTGGTAGTAAAGCGTTTTAGGTATATGCATGCTGAACTAACGAACAATTCAGTAAACCGGCGTAACAATTACATTACCCTTAACAAGGGCGCAAGGCATGGCGTAAAACCCGACATGGGACTGATCACTACCAATGGAGTTGCAGGAATCGTAACCCATGTTTCAAATAATTTTAGTGTAGCTATGTCGTTACTTCACAGTGATATGATGTTGAGTGTGAAATTGTTGAAGAATGATCATCTCGGAACACTCATTTGGGAAGGATACAACTACAGGCAGGCATCCATGACCTATATCCCGCCACATTTGGAGATTAACAAGGGAGATACAATCGTAACAAGCGGCTTCTCATCTGTTTTTCCGGAAAATGTTTTTATAGGTATCATAAACGACTGGGAAGTGAAAAGGGGAGAGACTTTTATAACAGCAAAAGTTGACCTTGCTCTGGATTTTAATAAACTGACTCACGTTTTCATTGTAAAAAATCTTCTTAGAGAGGAACAGGATGAACTTGAAGCTCAAATAATACCCTAAATTGACGCTTATTATGCGCATAAACCTGAAATATCCGTTTCTTTTTGTTCTGATGATTGTTTTGCAGATATTTATCTTCAACAATATTCAGTTGAGCGGATATATTAACCCGCAGGTATATATATTCTTTATACTCATTCTTCCCGTGAACATAAAAGGAACGGTATTGCTGCTACTTGCATTTGGGATGGGTTTGATCATAGATGCTTTTACAGATGCACTTGCTATACATGCGCTTTCCAGTTTATTTATGGCTTTTTTCAGACCTGCTGTGTTGCGTATCTTTAGCGATAAGATAGACCCTGAGGATATGTCTTCACCATCCTATTCCAACCCCGGAACCGTCTCACTTTTCTTTTACTGTGTCATCCTTGTATTGATCCACCATAGCACCCTGTTTCTTCTTGAGCTTTTTCGCTTTACAGAACTGATCCAAACATTAAGCCGCATCCTGATCAGCTCCGGGATAACTATTTTCTTTATAATGATTGCCTTTGCATTCATTGGCAGATCAGGCGATTAGAGCCAGATACAACTTTAACAGAGGTTAAAAAATCTTAAAAGCTTTTTATCCGGGATTATTTGTGTGTAACTTTGATTTTAATTAAAATTCAAGGTGTTGTTTTTATGGTTCGGAATCTTATTTTTGTTGTTCTTTCTCTGATAATTTTCCAGGCTTGTAAAACATCACAACCCAATAATGAGCCTGGCTACTTTTCTTTATCCGGAACCCTGGAGCATGCAGTTAGCGTTGATTTACATTTTCAGGAACTGACTACAAATGAACTTATCCCTGTTGATGTAATTCAAACAGATTCATCAGGTGCTTTTTTTTATGAGAACCATATCGAAGATGCTGCATTTTTCTTACTTCGCGTAGATGACATAAATTATATTACCCTGTTGATTGAACCGGGTGAAGAAATCCATATATGCGGGGATGCAAAAAATTTACTTACAGATCATCGCGTAAAAGGATCTAAAGGTTCCACCCTGATCTCGAAGCTTAACAAAAGGCTTGCTGAAAGCTATCATACCGTTGATTCCATCGTAGAGGGAATGATAGCGGCTCATGATGGATCTGTAAATATCGCATTAAGGGATCAACTTGAAGCGGTTTATAATCAGGTGTTTGATGATCAACAGCGTTTTGTGAAACGATTTATCAGGAAGAATCCAAAGTCTTTGGCTTCCATTTTAGCTATCTACCAGTATTTCGGCAATCAATTGCTCTTAAATGAGCAGGAGCATTTTGAATACTTTGAATCGCTGAGCAGATCATTATCTGAGGTATACCCCACCAATAGGCATGTCATGGATCTGAACCGGCGTGTTGGTCGGCACCAAAGAGACCTGGCCCGTCGTAATGTGGTTGGGGGTAATCTTGGCAAAGGAAGTGTTGCTCCGGAGATCATCTTGCCCGACACTGCAGGCACGATGTTAGCACTTTCCTCTTTTCGTGGCAGTTATGTGCTTATCGATTTTTGGGCCGCGTGGTGTACTCCCTGCAGGGAGATAAATCCGCAATTGCGTGAAATTTATCAGCAATACCGTGATCATGGTTTTGAAATATACGGCATTTCGCTTGATCGCACACGTAATCAGTGGATACAGGGCATTAAGGAAGATGAAGTAAACTGGGTGCAGGTTAGCGATCTGCGATTCTGGAACTCTCCCGTAGTGAGCCTTTATAACGTACAGGGCATACCGCATGCCGTCCTGGTATGTCCCGATGGTCTGATCATTCAAAAGGATATTTCACTCCCGGAGCTGAGGACCTTCCTGTCTGCCAGGTTTGACAGCCTGCCCTGAATTACCAGAGCTTTTCCACATCATAGGCATCCTCTTCAACACGGCTGTAATGATCTGCAGGCAGATCCCAGCTCAATCTTGTGGCCTTGTCATTCAAAACGGCAAGCCTGCGGTTCTGTGCATCAAAAATCATGGTGCCGTCATAATTGTAAAATGGCGGATAATAGATGTGGAGCGCTATTGTCGGTTCCAGCGGTGATGTGTTCTGAAGTTTATGAATCACATTATATGGTTCATAAATGATCTCTCCCGGTTTGAAGGTTTTGGTGGGATGAAGGTACATCTTCTTTTTGCGCGCAGCATAACCGTATATGGTTTCTGCAACAATCCCTTTCAACGGAATGACATAACCCCAGAAGTTTTTATGCTGATGGATGGGCAAAAGGAATTGTGGCTGCCAAATCATGATATAAACCTGCAGCGGACTGTCCGTGATCTTTATGCGGACATATTCATCCATCGGTTGCCCCTTAATGTATGACTCGTAATCAAGATTGGAAAAGTCTGTCTTTGATAACAAGGCATTGATATTGGCAGGGGTGATCTCCTTTTTGTCAATTTGCTCTAAAGCTTGTAGCAGATTTTTCATGTTGTTTTCTTTTTGCAGTATCTTATATTTTGATTGTAATATCTTTAATACGGGGTTTTATGTCTTTTTTGGGAGGATAAATATAATACAATTTGCTTAACTGAGAAGCTTTATTTTTTTATCATTTCTGTTTAGAAAGGCTTTTGGGTTTTGTGAAACGGAAGATTTCTTTTGCTTATTGAATAATTTTCAATAGGTTTGCGTTATATTATTTTTGATGGAAGCAGATGCGGGAGCGTAGAAAAATTTATTTTTTGTCCGATAGCCATTTGGGGGTGCCCAATGCGGAAAAAAGCCGTAAGCGTGAAGAATTACTGGTTTCGTGGCTTGATGAAGCAGCCGGGGATGCCAAAACCATATTCCTGCTCGGAGATATCTTTGATTTTTGGTTTGAATACAGAACCGTTGTGCCTAAGGGGTTTGTACGATTGCTCGGAAAGATTGCCTCATTGACCGATAAAGGTATTGAGGTGCATTATTTTACAGGTAACCACGACATGTGGGCATTTGGTTATTTTGAAAAGGAGCTGGGCGTAACCATGCACCGTAAACCTTTTCAAACAGAACTCCTGGGGAAATCATTTTATATCGGACATGGCGACGGTCTCGGACCGGGGGATCACGGATACAAATTACTGAAAGCCTTCTTCAGTTGTCGCTTTTGTCAGAAACTTTTTTCTTTTCTCCATCCCGGTTTTGGCATGGGGCTGGCCCGGTTCTTCTCAGCAAGGAGCCGCATTGCAAATGAAAACAATCCGGAAGTGTTTCACGGGAAAGAAAAGGAAATCTTGTATCAGTTTTGCAAAAATGTACTGCAAACCCATCACGTCGATTATTTTGTTTTTGGTCACAGGCATTTACCGCTCGACCTTGATGTTGCACCGGGAGTGCGATACATAAACACCGGCGACTGGGTCAGATATTTTTCTTATGCCGTTTATGATGGTTCCGGTATGGAGTTAAAAACTTTCGGGAAGCCTTCATCCTGAAATACCAGTGTCTTTTTTGATCCCTGTTCAGTTTTCTTATTTTGATAATGAGGGTATGGATATTTTGAAAGTGGTGCCATGCTCTTTGCTGGACTCAAAGCTTACTTCACCTTTCAGGTATTTTTCAGTCAGGATTTTTATGCTGTACGTTCCCCAGCCTCGTCCCCGCGATTTTGTTGAAAACGACTTTTGAAACAGCTTTAGCTGATCCTCCTCCGGTATATGCTGTGGGTTTGATACCGAAAAAACGGCATGGTTTAGGTTGGGACTGATCTCACCCGAGATCGTTACCCCGTTCGTGCCGTTATCGGCTTCCAGGGCATTTTTCAGCATGTTGATCAGGACCTGGCGCAACAGTGTTCGTTCCGTCGTGATGCTTGCACTTTTTTCATAGCTGATTTTTATCTCCCTCTCTGAGAATTTCTGAATGCTGCGCAATGCCTTTACCACATCCTCAATGATGGTTTTAATCGGGACTTCTGAATAATTGGTTTGCAATGTATGTGTTTCAGCATTGCTTAGCAGTTTGTATGACTGGATCTCATCCGCGATATTTGCGGAGACCTCCTGCAGCATGGCCTTGATCTTCTGGGGTTGGATCATCTCAAATGTTTCGCTGATCCCCTGGAGTACAGATGCCGTATTCAATATATCATGAAGAAATATGTTTTCCAGCATTTGCCGCCTGATCTTCTCACTGATATCCTCCAAAGCACAAAAAACATATTGGTTCCCGTTATGAAAAAAAGGTTTGGTAGTTACGCTCAAGGTAAGGGAAGCACCGTTCTTAAGGGCAATGTTGCACTCTCCCGAGGCATCCTCCCCCAGCTCGCTCAAAGAAATTGCCGCATTGAAACCGCATACCCTGCAAAACTCTGATGACCCGCACCCTAATTCACCTTTAACCACGTTGATGCAACCAAGGCAGGTTCCCGGCCTTTTCCCAAGAATCTCCCTGCCTGCCGCTTCTTCTGGCTTAACGGGGTTCCGGTTCAGGTAAACAACCTGCCGCTCTGTGTTAAGTATCATGATCACATTGGGCGTATCCTCAAGCAAGCGGATGAATTGCATGCTTTCAAGTATCTCTTTTACCTGCTGTTTGACAGCCTCGCCATTGCCGTTATCATTTCTGTAGCTCATAGGGTTTTTATCAGGGCTTGTGGGAGCTAAGATACAAAAAATAAAAAGTGTATTTTTGTTCCATAACTAAATAACAACTTTATGCTGAACGAAAAGGACATCCAGCAAATAGCAGAAAAAGGGATCAGTCGCGAACTGTTTCTGGAGCAGATCAACCGTTTTCAAAACGGATTTCCCCAATTGCAGATTGAAAAGCCTGCCACCGGCAATGATGGAATCATGGTGCCCGGAGATACTGAAACGGATCAAAAGGTATCTTTATATGATCGCAACGCCGGTGACTACGTGATCCAGAAGTTTGTGCCTGCCAGCGGAGCGGCAACACGAATGTTCAAAGATGTTTTTGTTTGGCGCGACTTGCTGATGGCAGGGGTGGGCAGCAAGGAACTCCTGGAGGACAATAAGGAGGCGGCAAGGTTTTTTGAAAACATACGGAAGAACGCCTTCTGGGAAGATCTAAAAGTGATCATGGACAAGGATGACCTGGATGCAGATCACCTTCTGGAATCAGCAAACTATTTGCCCATCCTCGATTACCTGCTTTTTGATGCCGGCCTTGAATATGCATCGCTCCCAAAAGCATTGATCGCTTTCCATCGATACGACGGCCAAATAAGGACTGCGATGGAGGAGCAGCTTGTAGAAGGAGCCTTTTACGCAGCAGATCGAAAAGGGGTTGTTCGGATCCACTTTACCCTTTCCCCGGAGCACACCGGGAAGTTTGAGCACCTGTTGATGCGCGTCAGGGAAAAGTATGAAAACAGGTACTCGGTAAAATATGAGGTCAACTGGTCGATGCAGAAATCTGCTACCGACACCATCGCTGTCGGAACCGACAATCTGCCATTCAGGGAAAGGGACGGAAGCCTGCTGTTCCGGCCGGGCGGACACGGAGCACTGATAAGAAACCTGCAGGATCTGGAGGCTGATATTATTTTTATCAAAAACATCGACAATGTTGTTCCTGATCATCTGAAGCAGGAGACCATCAGGTGGAAAAAAGGGCTGGGTGGCATCCTTATCGAACTGATGGAAGAATCCTATCGATGGCTAAAGCAGATGGATGAAAGCACGCTGTCGATAAATGACTACAAGGAGGCATTGAAATTTGCTTCTGATCGGCTAAACATCGACACCAGCCGCTTTCCCGGGGAGCCGGGTGAAGGACAACCTGCTCTTTATAATGCTCTTGACCGTCCCATAAGGGTATGCGGAATGGTAAAAAACGAGGGTGAACCTGGCGGTGGCCCCTTTTGGATCAAGGATCCTGACGGAATCAGGTCACTGCAGATTGTGGAAATGTCGCAGATCAACATGGATGACCCCACACAGCGGGAACTGGTAGCACAAGCAACACATTTCAACCCTGTAGATCTTGTTTGCTGTATTAAAAACCACAAAGGGGAGGTCCATGACCTGCAACGGTTTGTTGATCCCGAAACCGGCTTCATCAGCCATAAGTCAAAAGATGGCAAGGACCTTAAGGCTCTGGAGCTGCCCGGATTATGGAACGGGGCGATGGCAAAATGGAATACCGTTTTTGTGGAAGTGCCTTTGATCACTTTCAACCCGGTCAAAACCATTAATGACCTCTTGCGTCCGGAACACCAAAGCAAATAGGGTAGGGAAGATTGCTCTTTTAGTTTCTTTTCTCCCTGATGTATTCGCGGAGAAACCGGAATACGTGTTCGGCACCGATGTCCTTGGCCACAATCTCCTTGTTGCTGTCGAGTATGAAAATCTGCGGTATTGCAAAAATGTTGTAAACATCCAGGAAGTCTGATCTCCTGTGTATGTCGTTTCCGTGGATCCACTCCTGATCATAACTGGCGATGTCGTTCAGCCATTTCTGCTTATCATTTTCAATGTTTACTGCAAAGATTCTGGCCCCAATGCCTGATAGCTGTTCATATGACTGTTGCAAGGCGGCAGTAGCTTGTTTGCAGAAAGCACATTCTGCATCCCAGAAATAGAGAACCAGGTAATCTGCTTCAATGCCATGAAGACTGATAGGATTTCCCTCCGGGTCACTGATCTCAAAGTCCGGAGCTATGTTGCCGATCAACAGGGGCTTCAAGTCCATTGCCCTGCTGATGATCCGGTTGCGTCTTTCCTCCCCGATCCAGTCAACTTCATCAGTCATGTAGTAGTTTTCAACAAGATGTACAAAAACCTTGTCCATTCCCATAATTTGCGATGATTCGGCATTGTTGGTGATAAACCAGAGGGTGTACTTAAACATTTCCTTGTTTGCCCTTGCCTTGTCAAGCACGCGGTCAGCTTCAGCAATAATGCTGTCGGGATGCTGGATCAGCACATTGTTGAAAAAGATTCTGAGCCGGCCGTGATATACGGGTGTTTGCAAAATCCTGTCATCAGAAAAATCAATATTATCAAAAAAGCGTTTTTTGTAAATCTGATACATATATTCCCTGTCCATTGAACCGTCGGCCAGCAGAGGGGGATCCGGAAGTTCAGGGTCGCGCTGCGCCAGGATAATTCTTGAAAGTAGTGCATCAGGATCGGCATCAATGATCTCGTTTTGTTTATTCTGTACCCCTTCGTCCATTTCAGCCAGTTCTTCCCGAATCGCAAGCTGCCGTGCTTCGGATGTGCCGGGCTGATTAAATTCCTGTTCCAGCGTGGAACGCTGGCGCCCCTTTTCCCCGAGGAAACGGATGTATTCATAAAAAAGCACATTGTCGGGCGAGTTCCTGAAAGCAGCACTGCCAACCAGATCATTCGCATCTATGTCAATTTCAAAAACCTGATTGGCATCCAGAATGACCTCAAAGTTTCTGTCGTCTTCAAGCACCACCAGGTACATTCCCGGAACGAGTGGTTCCTGCCCCGAAAACACAAACCTGTTCTCCGTATCAACATAAGCCGTATCTTTTAAATACTGGCGGTTGCCAAAATGGTAGGCCAGGTAGGTTTCAGTACCATCATAATTGTTGATCGTAATACTGATTTGATGTCCTTGTTCTGCTTGCACTGCCATCTTCAGAACAAGTAAAAAAAGGGAAAGTAAAAGGTAATGTCGTTTCATTTTGCTTTTTTGGAACAAATCATAAATTTTCTTTAGTTGTATTGTTACCTATTGTTTAAGGTTTTTATTATCCACAAATTAACACAAAATATTTCATATACTCAGTTCTCAGCACTCAGTTCCCAGTTCTCAGTTCTCAGTTCTCAGTTCTCAGCTCCCAG